>JBDHQY010000018.1:0-12954 GCA_039807315.1 Steroidobacter sp.
GAGGGGCGCAGCGCCTTCGGTACCTGGCTGCACCGCATCGCCGTGAACGAAGTACTGACCTATGCGCGCAATCACGGCACGCGGGTCGAGGCCGGCAATAGCGATGAAGCGGTCGAGGAGATTTCCGAGGGAGCACGCGAAGTCGATGCCGCCGAAATGGTCGATGTGGAGCGCGCGCTGGCGACCTTGCCCGAAGGTGCGCGGCACGTGGTAGTGCTGCAGGCCGTGTACGGCTACAGCCACGAGGAAGTCGCCGACATGCTGGGCATCGCGGTGGGTACCTGCAAGGCGCAACTGCATCGCGGCCGGCGGTTGCTGCGTGAGCGCATGGGTCTGCAGGAGATGCAGTCATGAACGGCAAGCCTCGCGATCCTCTCGATCTGGCGCTGGACTCGCTGCCGCGCGAAGTGCGGTCCGAGCGTGACCTGTGGGCGGGCATCCGCACGCAGATCGAAGCGTCGCCGGCCGGTTCCTTCCCCGCTGCTTCCCGCACAGCTGCGCGTCTCTGGATGCGACTCGCCGCCGGCTTCCTGCTCGTCGTCGCGTCCTCTTTCACGACTTATCTGCTGGTGCAGCAGTCGGCACGGCAGCAAGTGCAACAAGCGCGGCAGACTGCCGCGACTCAACTGCAGCAGGCGCCCTCGCTGCCGGTGATGCCGGCAAGCTTCGGCGGTCGCGAAGAACTCGGCAAAGGCTATCTGCAGGCGCGCGAAGCGCTGGATGCGGAGTTCAAGCGCCGGATCGAGATGCTGCCGCCGGTCGCGCGCGCCAAGCTGGAACGCAACCTCGCCGATTTACGGCGGGCGGCCAGCGAAATATCCGCGACGCTGGCGGAGCATCCGAGCAATCCCTTGCTGCAGGAGCTGCTGCTGTCCACTTATCAGAGCGAGCTGATGCTGCTCGGCAGCGTCGGCGAAGTGACCATCCCTACCTTGAATCAGCCGTCCCGCGAGACGCGTCTATGAGAACCAACATGAAATTCCTGGAAATCATGGGTGTGGCTGCGCTGTGTTGCGCTACTGCCGCGTATGCCGATAGCGTCGAGCGGCGCGTTCCAGCCGATCCGCGCGGCGATGTCGAGATCGTCAACGTGTCGGGCGATGTCCGGGTGTCGGGCTGGGATCGCTCTGAAGTAGAGGTGAGCGCGGAGCTCGGACGCGGTGTCGAGCGACTGGATGTGCTCAGCGACGAGAAGAACCGGCGCACCACGGTCAAGGTCGTGCTGCCTGGCGGCCGCGGGACTTCCTTGGGCTCGTCCGATCTGGTCGTGCGGATCCCGCGCGACAGCGCGCTCACGATCAATACGGTCAGCGCCGATCAGACCATCTCCGATGTGCACGGCGCACAGCGCCTGCAGGCCGTCAGCGGCACCATAGACACCCAGCTGTGGGCGGAAGAGCTGGCCATCAAAACGATCAGCGGCGATGTCGAGATCCGCGCGCACAAGAATCCATCGAGCATCACGGTGACCTCCGTGAGCGGCAACATTTCGCTCTCCGACGCCGTCGGTGAGCTGGCCCTGGAAACCGTGACTGGCGATATGACAGTGAACATGGAGTCGCTGACGCGCGGGCGCATCCGTACCACCAACGGGGATGTGCACCTGCGAACCGTGCTGGCCCGCGACGCGCGCCTGGATGCCGAGGCAATCAATGGCGATCTGCGTTTCACCCTGCGCAAGCCGATCGATGCGGAGTTCGACGTCGAGACTTTCAATGGCCCGATCGACAACTGCTTCGGCCCCAAGTCCGAGCGCAAGCATGAGTTCGCGCCCGGCAATGCTCTGCGGTTCAAGGAAGGAGCGGGCAGCGCCCGGGTGCGTGTGAAGACGCTCAACGGCGGCGTGGAGATCTGCAAGGAATAAGCACTGCCATTCGCGTTGATGCCTTGCCGTTGAGCTGTCTGCAGGCCGGCGCATGGATTCTCTCTGCAAAGCCTTGATTCGGTCGTGATGCGAGTATTCGCCGGTGATAAGGTCTACGACCGGGATGAAGCTTTGGAGGAGAGTTCGATGAATCCGATTGCAGCGCTGCGCTCACCGCGCTTTCAAGTAGTCGGCCTGGCGGCGGCCTGTCTGCTCGCCGGCTTTGCTCTCGGTGCGGCAGCCACCTCACCCATGGTGGTCACGCCGTTCGAGAATGCGAAGTTCGTGCCGATGGATCCGCAGCGTCCGAACGGCGCGCAGGTCGCTGTGCTGTGGGGCGATCCGACCACCGGTCCGTCGGCGGCGCTGCTCAAATATCCGAAGAGCGATTCGGGCCGCATGCATATCCACACTGCCGACTATCACCTGGTGGTGCTGCAGGGTAAGGCCAAGCACTGGGCCAAGGGTGAGCAGGAGGCGAGCGCTCCCACGCTGGGCCCGGGCAGCTACTGGTTCCAGCCCGGCAGCCAGCCGCACGCCGACACCTGTCTCAGCGACGAATGCCTCATGTTCATCAAATGGGCGGGCAGGGAAGATGCGATGGCCGCGGAGTAGCGGCCGTTGGGTTGCGATCAGGCAAGCCATCCGCAGTTCTTCTTTCTTGTTCTTCCGGTTTCTTGGAGCTGCCGCGGCAGGGATTCAGCCGTCCGCTGGAATTCTTGAACCAGGTCGTCAGACATCGGCGCACGGTGACTCACTGACGTGATCGGGCACCTCGGGCCGAATGATCGACGGCAGCCGGGACAAGGCCGACCCCGGCCGGCGCCGAATGCGCTCCCGGCCGAGTTGTGATAACGATGGGCAACGCGCGTTCCTCCGGGAGCCGGGCAGCGTCGCAGCGCCCTGCTAGAATCGCGAGGTGAATTCGCGCCAGCCGCCGAGGCGCGATGTCCCGGCTTTCGCCGACGTGAGGTCTGTCTATGCGGATTCTGAAGGTAGCCGCCTACGGCATCGGGGCGCTGCTGGCGCTGATCGTCGTGGTGCTGCTGGCAGTGGTGATCTTCGTCGACCCGAATGATTACCGCGACGATATTGCGCGCATGGTGGAGCAGCAGACCGGCCGCAAGCTCACCCTGAGCGGCGATCTGAAGCTCGCCGTGTTCCCGTGGCTGGCGCTGGAAACCGGTGCGGCGAGCCTGAGCGAGGCGCCGGGATTCGGTGATGAGCCGTTCGTCTCGATCCAGGATGCGCGGGTCAGTGTGCGGCTGTTACCGCTGCTGCGCGGCAAGCTCGATATCGGCAAGGTCAGGCTCAGCGGCGCGCGTATCCGTCTGATCACCGACGCCCAGGGACGCGACAACTGGGCCGACCTGGGAGAACGAAATCCATCGCAGGCTGCAGCTGCCGGCGACGAGTCCACGCCGTTGCCGACGATCGCCGGTCTGGAGATCAAGGATGCGGGCATCACCATGGAGGACCTGCAGGCCGGCTCGCGGCGGGTGGTGCGCGATTTCAATCTGGAGACCGGCCGGCTCGCGTCCGGCGAGCCGTTCAAGCTCGAGACCGGCTTCGTGCTGGACGAGGGCGCCGATCTGTCGGCCAAGGTGCATGTCTCGACCACCGTGACCGCGGATCTGGAACGCAATATGCACCGCCTCGCCGAACCTGCGATCGACGTCACGGTGTCCGGAGCCGGCTATCCATCGGAGGGCATTCCGGTGCAGATCCGCGCGCAGTCCATGAATGCCGATGTCGGTCAGCAGCTGCATCAGCTCGACCGCTTTACCCTGACGACGACCTGGAAGGGGGAGGGGTTCCCGGCGGCGGGTGTGCCGATTTCGGTGCAGGCAGCGTCACTGACGGCGAACCTGCAGGCGCAGACGCTGGAGCTGGCCGATCTGCAGGCGGATGTCGCCGGGGCGCGGCTGCGGGGCGCGCTCACCGGCAAGGAGATTCTGGACGCGCCGCACATCGGCGGTCCGCTGACCCTGGAGCCGGTTTCCCTGCGCGAGTGGCTGCCGAAACTCGGCATCGAGCTGCCCGTCACGCGCGATGCGGACGTTTTGCGGCAGCTGAGCTTTTCCAGCAAGGTCTCGCTGACCAAGACCTCGGCCGATCTGGGCGAGGTGAAGCTGAAACTCGACGACACCACCGCGAGCGGCTCGCTGGGCGTCGCCGATTTCACTGCCAAGGCACTGCGCTTCGATCTGGACATCGATCGCATCGACGCGGACCGCTACCTGCCGCCGCCGGTGGCGGAGCCGAAGAAAAAGGAGAAGACCGAGAAGGGTCCGCCCATCGAGATCCCCGTCGAAGCCTTGCGCAACTTGAATGCGCGCGGCCAGCTGCGGGTCGGTGAAGCGATCTTCGCGGGCATCAAGTTCACCAAGCTGCGCCTGGGCGTCAACGCGCGCGACGGCAAGGTACGGCTGAATCCGTCCGAGGCTTCCATGTACGGCGGTCAGTATCGCGGCGACATCGGCATCGATGCGACCACCAATGTGGCGCGGGTGAGTCTGGACGAGCATGTCAGCAACATCGAGTTCGCGCCGCTGTTCAAGGACATGTTCGACACCCAGCGCCTGTCCGGCAAGGGCAGCGCCAACGTCAAGCTGACCGGCGCGGGCCGCAACACCGACGAGTTGATGAAGACGTTGGACGGCACGGTCGATTTCAACGTTGCGGATGGCGCGCTGGAAGGCGCGGATCTGTGGTACGAAATCCGGCGGGCACGAGCCGTGCTCAAGCAGCAGGCAGTGCCCGAGCGTGCCGGTCCTGCACGCACTCCGTTCAGCGCCTTGAAGGGAAGCGGCGTGATGAAGGACGGAGTGCTGGCCAACAACGATCTGGACGTGTCGATGCAGTACCTCAAGGTCGCCGGTCAGGGGACCCTCGACGTGCCCAAGAGCATGCTCGACTATCGGCTCATGGCCACAGTGCTGAAGATTCCGCGCGAAGGTGCCGATGCGGCACAGATGCAGGATCTGGTGGACGCGCAGATTCCGGTGAAGGTCAGCGGTGCGCTCGACGATCCCAAGGTCCGTCCCGACATCGAGGGCTACGTGAAAGGGCGGGTCAAGGAAGAAGTGAAGAAGGAAACGCAGAAGCTGGAGCAAAAGCTCAAGGACAAGCTTAAAGGTTTGTTCAATCCTTGATGCGTGTCGGTGATCCTGCAGACGCACAACCCGCCTGCCGCACGCTGCTCCAGCGTTCGGGCGGTGCCGGGCCGGCGGGCGGCAGGCTTGCTGCTGGCGTTGGTGGCATTTGCCGGACAACCGGCGCAGGCGTTCGAGATCGAAAGTTCCACGGCGCAGTACCGCAATCGGCGTTATCAGTTCGAGTTGATCGCTGTGCTCGACGCGCCGCTGAATCGCGTTCAGGTCGTGTTGCGGGATTATGAGCGCTATCCGGAACTCGATCCGCGCATCCTGGCCGCGCGGGTGCTGGAGCGTCCGACAGATCACAGTGTGGTGCTGGAAACTGTGATTCGCGCCTGCTTCGGGCCGTTCTGCCGCAACGTGAAGCGGGTGGAACGGGTGGCGGAGTCACCGCTGGAGCTGACGGCGATAGCGGATCCGCAACGCAGCGATGTGCGGTTCAGCGAAACGCACACAAGGCTGTCGGAGCTGGAAGGTCGCGTGCGGATCAGTTATCGCGCCAGTGTCGAGCCGGCGTTCTGGATTCCACCGTTCGTCGGCAGGCGCTGGATGCTGCGGACGCTGGAAGACGTCACCACCGACCTGTTCATGAACGTGGAAATACAGGCCAGGAAGCCGCAGCTCGAGGCGTCGGGTCCAGCCCTGGACGAAACGGCGTCGCAGTGACCCTGCCGAGAACGAAATCCTTGAAGCCGCAGACATCGGTCGACTCTGTCGCGATCCGCGAGCTGGCGCCAGCCCTGCTGCGCTGGTTCGATGCTGCCGGCCGCAAACATCTGCCGTGGCAACGCGATCCGACCCCGTATCGTGTCTGGGTTTCGGAAATCATGCTGCAGCAGACGCAGGTGGCGACCGTGATTCCGTACTACGAGCGCTTCATGCAGCGCTTCCCGGACGTGCAGCCGCTGGCGCAGGCACCGCAGAACGAGGTGCTGCATTTGTGGACAGGTCTGGGGTACTACGCGCGTGCCCGGAATCTGCATCGCGCCGCACAGATCGTCGTCAGCGAGCATGACGGAGAATTTCCGCAGACGCTGGAGAGCGTTCAGGGTCTGCCCGGCATCGGTCGTTCCACTGCCGGCGCGATTCTCGCGCTGTCGCGATCCCAGCGGCATCCGATTCTCGATGGCAATGTCAAACGTGTGTTGACGCGGTATTTCGGCGTTACAGGTTTTCCCGGCGAGCAGAAGATCGAACGCGAGCTCTGGCGTCTCGCCGATGCTTGCACGCCCCAGGAACGGGTTGCCAACTACACCCAGGCGATCATGGATCTCGGTGCAACGGTATGCGTGCGATCGCGGCCGCTGTGTGCGGCCTGTCCGTTGCATGAACACTGCGTGGCTCGCAGCGAAGGACTGCAATCCTCTTTGCCGACACCAAGGCCGAAGAAGCAGCGGCCGCAGCGCACGGCTTACGTGGTGATCGCCCTGAATCCGGCGGGGGCGGTGTGGCTGGAGCGGCGCCCGCCGGTCGGCATCTGGGGCGGCTTGTGGACGTTCCCGCAGTTCGACGATCAGGCGGCAGCGCTGGAATGGACGACGCGGCAGCTTCCCGTGGCATTCGCCGTGGACGGCGGAAAGGCGGCGGACCGCTTGCCCGAGTATCGACACTCCTTCACTCATTTCGACCTGACGCTTCATCCGCTGCTCGTGCGCACCGCCGCCGATCGCGATCTGGTCGCCGACGAGCAGCGTCTCTGGTACGACCCACGACAGCCGGCACTGATCGGTCTCGCCAAGCCGGCGGTTGATTTGATCGAGCGATTGACACGCCCGACCGCCGCGCATGCCGCTCAGGGCGAATTGCTGTAAGCGTGCGCGGTGTGATCTCGAAGCTCTTTGTGGTTTACTGACGCATCGATAGTCTTCACGAAAGATCATGGCAAGAACGGTCAATTGCGTGGTGCTGGGCGTCGAGGCCGAAGGACTCGACTACGTGCCGTATCCCGGCGAGCTGGGGCAGCGGATCTACGAGAATGTCTCGAAAGAAGGCTGGCAGCGCTGGCTCAAGCACCAGACCATGCTGATCAACGAATACCGACTGTCGCCGGTCGAGCCGAAGGCGCGAAAGTTCCTGGTCACGGAAATGGAGAAATACTTCTTCGGTGGCGGTTCGCAGAAGCCGCAGGAATATGTGCCGGAAGGAAAGTGAAGCGCGGCTGTCGATATGAAGATTGCTCATGCGAACGCGACATGGGCAGAAGCATGCTGAAAATCCGCATCGAGGTCATTGCGATGCGGCGGCGCAAGCCGCTGCGATAGCGTACAGCTGTCCGCATCCGGCATTCAGATCGGACTGAGCGGCCTTCGGCTGGTGTTCGCCTGCTTCAACTGCGGGTTGCAGCGGGGCGCAGCAGCTGCACTGCGAATTGCTGCTCGGGATCGGTCCAGATGTGCGCCACGGCGAGCCGGCACGCGGCGGCCAGCTCCTCGAAGCCGTCGAGCGTGTACTTGTGACAGCACTCGGTCAGCAGATACTCGCCATGCCTGATCGCGACCTGCGCGTCGGCGATCGTTACGACCTGATCGCGCCTGCTGATCAGACGCATTTCGATCCGGCCCTCGTTTTCCACCCAGACCGAGCGGTGCTCGAAGGCATTCAGGTCGAAATTGGCGCCGAGCTCGCGATTGAGGTGTCGCAGCGCATTCAGGTTGAATTGCGCCGTGACGCCGGCAGCGTCGTTGTATGCCTGTTCCAGGATGTGCGGATCCTTCTTGAGGTCGATGCCGATGAGCACGCTGCCGCTCGATCCGATCATCTGCCGCATGACGGAAAGCAGCCGCAGCGCATTGGGTCGCGTGAAATTCCCCAGAGTGGATCCCGGAAAATACACGACGCGTTGCTGCGCCGCCGTTACGGGCTTCGGCAAGTCGAAAGGCTGCGTGAAATCCGCGCACACGGGAATGATGGGCAGCAATGGATAGTCTCGTGCCAGGCTGTTGGCGGCATCGAACAGCTGCTCGCGGGCGATGTCGACCGGAACGTAAGCGACCAGCGCTTCGAGCCGATCCAGCAACAGGCGGGTCTTGAGACTGGTGCCGCTGCCGAACTCGATGACGGCTGCCTGCGGCCCGATGTGCTGCGCCATTTCTGCGGCGTATCGTTGCATGGTGCCGAGCTCGGTGCGGGTGAGGTAGTACTCGGGCAGGTCGCAGATGCGATCGAACAGCGCCGAGCCGAGCTCGTCGTAAAACCAGACGGGCGACAATTCCTTGGGCGATCTGCGCAGACCGTCCACCACTTCGCGGGTCAGTTGATCGGTACGGTCGAGTGCCGGGATGACGCTGGGACGCTTGGACATTATTCGCTCCTGCGGCGGACGAAGATCACAGAGCGCGCGCCAGGCGCACGCCCATGAATTGCCAACGCATCTGGGGGTAGAAAAAGTTCCGGTAGGTGCTGCGGATGTGATCTGTCGCAGTGGCGCACGAGCCGCCGCGCAGCACCAGCTGATTGCACATGAACTTGCCGTTGTATTCGCCGAGCGCGCCGGTCGGCGGGCGATAACCCGGGTACGCCATGTAAGCCGACGCGGTCCATTCCCAGACGTCGCCGAACATTTGCTTCACCCCGGCGTGCTCCGATGCCGGGGTGGGATGCAAAGCGGCAGTGCGGACATCGTCCAGGAGATTGCCGCTCGGACTCGTGCCCTTGGTTGCCAGTTCCCACTCAGCTTCGGTCGGCAGTCGTGCGCTGGCCCAGCGCGCAAACGCGTCGGCTTCGTAATAACTCAGATGGCAAACCGGCGCGGCGGAATCCAGCGGCACCATCCCCGCGAGAGTGAATTCCGCATCCAGCGACTCGGACCAATACAGTGGCCGTGTCCAACGCTCGCTCGCGACCGTGCTCCAGCCGTCCGATAGCCAGAAATCCGCGCGGCGATAGCCGTCCTCACGTATGAATTCCAGGTATTCCGCGTTGGTGACGAGCCGGTCCGCCAGTGCGAAGGGCTCGATCAGAACGCGGTGCCGCGGCGTTTCGTTGTCGAAGCAGAAATGTTTGCCGTCCGCGCCGATCGCGTGAATGCCGCCGTCGAAGGGTAGGAATCGTAAGGCTGCGTGGCGCGATGCGGCCGATTCATTGTGTGCGGGCCTGTACGCCGGCAGCAGTGGATTGAGCGAGAACAAATGCTTCAGATCGGTGAGCATCAGTTCCTGGTGCTGCTGCTCGTGATTGAGTCCGAGATCGAGCAGCGTGTCGAGAGGTACTTCGTCCGCTCCTCGGGAGAGCAAGGTCCGCATGTGCTCGTCGACGTGCTCGCGGAATCGCAGCACTTCGGCAACCGTCGGTCGCGTCAGCAGTCCACGCTGCGGGCGTTGGTGCATCGGGCCAAGCGCCTGGTAATAGGAATTGAACAAATAATCGAAGCTCGGCTGGAAAGTGCGGTAGTCGCGCAGATGCGGTTTCAGCAGGAATTGCTCGAAGAACCAGCTCGTGTGCGCGAGATGCCATTTGACCGGACTCGCATCGGGCATGCTTTGCACCACGTAGTCCTCGACCGCGAGCGGCTCGCAGATCGCCAGCGAGGTGGCGCGAATGCGGCTGTAGCGGTCGATAGCCGGTTCGGGCTTGGCGGCACGAGAGCTCGCCGGCGGAGTCTGAACGGTTGCCATCGTGCGCTCCTGTTCCTATTAATAAGGCGTGGGTGGCTGGCTCTCTCTGCAGCGCCGCGGCGCTCATGAGGTGGATAGCCGGGCGTCAAACGCAACGTTTCCCGGTCATCCCGGGTTGCAACGAGCGGGCCCCGGGCAGGAAATCCGTTGTCTCGCGCTCGACAGGATTATTCCAGGGAACAGTGACTTGCAGTGTCATGGTTAAGGAATGGCCATGGCGGTCCACAGACTCTGCCTCGGGTATTTCGGCAGGGAGGGGCGGCCGCTGCGGCTTCGCCCCCGTGGGTCCTCATCGTGGGGCCCGGCAGCATCGAAGCGCATCTCAAAGGGGTTGATCCGCTTTGACCTTGACGGTTCGCTGGTCCGCCGTTTTAATACGCGCCCCTCCGGCATCCATCGCCGGAGTTCACGTCCTTAGAAAGCGCTTCCGGCATATGGCTCCGGGCGTCTCTCGATGGCCAGGTAGCTCAGTTGGTAGAGCAGCGGACTGAAAATCCGCGTGTCGTTGGTTCGATTCCGACCCTGGCCACCATCCACCCTTCCGCCAACGTTCGCAGACGTCCACAAAACGTCTGGGAATCAGTCACTTATTGCGTTCGGTCGTCCGTAGGAATACGGTGACTTCCGCCCGCAGCCACGACCCCTCCGGGGTAACTATCGGGGTAACTAGTTACCCCGAAACCGAGTTACCCCGCAGAAAGTTACCCCGCGGCAATGAGAGCCCGAATGCGCCTGAACGACACGCTCATTCGCAACGCGAAGCCTGGATCCACGCCCAAGAAGCTCTCGGACGGGGACGGGCTTTACCTGCTGGTCCAGCCCAACGGCGCCCGCTGGTGGCGCATGAAGTACCACTTCGGCGGTATCGAGAAGATGCTCTCCGTTGGGGTCTATCCCGAAATCTCGCTCAAGCTCGCACGTAAGCGCCGTGAGGAAATACGGGAACAGGTCGCGGCCGGGGTCGACCCAGGCGCCAGGCGCAAGGCCGAGAAGCGATCCCGAACCCACACTTTCGAGGCTGTTGCGCGCGAGTGGTGTGGCAAGCGTAGTTTGATCTGGAGCGGTAGCTACGCGAGTTCAGTCATCGCCCGCTTCGAGCAGGACATCTTTCCGCTGATCGGCGACAAGCCGGTCAAGACGCTAGTAGCTGCTGACTTTCTCGATTGCCTCGAACGCATGGAGAAGCGTGGCGTGGTCGAGACTGCGCACAAGATGAAGACCAAGTGCAGCGAGGTGATGCGGTACGCAGTCGCCACGCGCCGAGCTGAGCGCGATCCGGTGGTCGACCTCAAGGGGGCGCTGACGCCGGTCCGGCGCAAGCATTACGCAACGATCACCTATCCGAAGGAAGTCGGGGCGCTCATGCGATCCATTGATACCTATGACGGGAAGTCTCGCGTCGTGCATTGCGCCTTGCGGCTTCTTCCACTCGTGTTTGTCCGTTCCTCAGAGTTGCGCTACGCGAGGTGGGAGGAGTTCGACTTGCCGAATGCGCAGTGGAGGATTCCGGCCGAGCGGATGAAGATGAAGAATCCCCACATCGTCCCGCTTTCGACGCAGGCCGTCGCGATACTCACAGAGCTTCACCCGTTCACGGGTCCGAAAGGACTGGTGTTCCCGAGCATTCGGTCGTATGCGCGGCCGATCAGCGAAAACACTGTCAACGCAGCGCTGCGCCGTATGGGATACAAGAAAGATGAAATGACGGGGCATGGATTCCGAGCGATGGCGTCGACGCTGCTTAATGAGCAGGGCTGGCTGCCGGATGCGATTGAGCGGCAGCTGGCGCACTGCGAACAAAACGACGTTCGGGCTGCATATAACTATGCGGAGTACCTGCCTGAGCGGAAGAGAATGATGCAGGCGTGGGCGGATTATCTGGATGAGCTGCGTGCGGGTGGCAGCGCCCCGGCGCTGGGGCGGCGTAGTGGTTTATGATTTCTGCTTACGGCCAGAAGCGGACATCACACCGCCGGGTGCAAATATGCAAACCTAACCCGGATGCCTCGCTCACGAGGTCATCCTTCACGGAACTACTGGGTTGCTTCCATGGGAACGTTGCTAGGCGCTCGTCACCTGGCACTTGCTGGGTCCGGACGAAGTATCGTCAACACGCCGAACGACCCTAGCCAGATCGCCTCCTCGATGAGGATGTCATTATCGGTTGACCAATCCGCAACCCGCCGAAACCAGCGCGAGCGAGTTGTGCCCGTGGTTGTGTATCCGCATTCAGGCACATGAGCCACGCCTCGAAGCGCCAATTCGGTTGCAGATCCGTTGGGCAGAAAATCCGCGCTTCGAATCGAACGCGCCGGCAACTCAAAAAACCAGTCATGGTTCATTCGCTGCCAAGCGACCTTGCCGTCCCGCCAATAAATCACTGTGCTATTTCCGCTCAGAGAGGACTGACAACGCAACGCCGCGCTCGTCACTGACGTGTCGAAATGACGATGCGCATCCAGGATCTCTTTCGCTCCCCAGCTCTTGTGCGGATATCTCTTTCGCAGCTCGGCGGTGGGCATCAGAAAGTGTGAAGCGAAGATGTCTGCCTCTCGCTCGATCAGCTCCCGCGACTCGAAGCCGGTTTTCGACTTGTGCACCAGCTTGCCACTGCGGATTCCTTCGCGATGTGCGGGCAAGCTGTAGTGTCCCAGTTCGTGAGCGGCGGTAAACCGGCGGCGCCCATCCGTGCGATGGCGTTCCTGTCCAGTGTTGATGAAGACCTGAAATTCGCCATCCGCAAATCGAAGCAAACCCTCGAAGGCATCCGCAAAGTCGCCGTGGATCAGCGGTACATCATAGTCGTTGAATGCACAGAGAGGATCGCCGCCCCCTCCGGATTTATTACGATGAGCACTCGCGAGGTGTTCGGCGAGTTCGGCGATCTGCTCAGCCTCCATCGCCTGTCGTCCGCTTGCTTCTGGCCTGTGCCAGGGCCTCGTTCATGCGCTCCTCGATCTCCGGGGAGATCTCACCACCGCTTCTTGCTGCCATCTGCAGCCTGGAGTCGCTGCTCTCCGGGGGCTCGGCCGGTTGTAGATCGATGCCTGAAGCCCTCAGTTGTTTTGCCCGCTCCGTGACCTTTGATAGGTGCGGCAATCGAGCGTTCGCAGTCCGGAGGTCGCTTGCGAACTGCTCCTCAAACGCCGCGACCTCCTCAGCCGTTTGGGGCGTGCGAAGGCCGAGTCGCACCCCAGCAATGCATAGCGAGCGGCTCACGGCATCTTCGGTCAACGGCCGCTTCTCTCTCATGCGCTTAATGGTCATGGCGAGAACTCCTTGTCGAACCGATCTTTAACGCGTTGCACGAGGCGGCTGC
>JBDHQY010000497.1:0-2555 GCA_039807315.1 Steroidobacter sp.
CTGGCCGCGGTGGCCATCGGGGTGCGCCTGAGTTCACCCGGGCCGGCGCTGTACAAGCAGCGGCGCTATGGCCTCGATGGCAAGGAAATCGTCGTCTACAAGTTCCGTTCGCTGCGCGTGGTCGAGGACGGCGTCAGCAGCTATACGCAGGTTGGGCGCAACGATCCGCGCGTCACGCGCTTCGGCGCCTTCATCCGCAAGACCTCGCTCGACGAGCTGCCACAGCTGTTCAACGTCCTGCTCGGCGACATGAGCGTGGTCGGTCCGCGTCCTCATGCTGTGGCGGTGAACGAGCAGTATCGCCGACAGATTCCCGGCTACATGGTGCGGCACAAGGTCAAGCCCGGCATCACCGGCTGGGCCCAGGTCAACGGCTATCGCGGCGGCGACGACCTGGACTCGATGACCATGCGCATCTCCCTCGACCTCGAGTACCTGCGGCATTGGTCGCTCGGTCTCGATCTCATCATCATGCTGAAAACGGCTGCCATGATCTGGAACGATCGCCATGCGTACTGAAACAAGAAGAACATCTGCACGCTGGCTGAGCGGCTGGGCGCTGCTGGCGGCGTCGCTGTGCCTGTGGCTCGCCATGGGACAGCCCGCGGGCGCGGCCACCGCCACCGACCAGGACTACAAGCTCGGCGCCGGGGACCTGGTGCGCATCAACGTATTCGGTTCGCCGGAGCTGGCGACCGAGGCGCGCGTATCGCAGTCGGGCAGCATCACCTGTCCGCTGATCGGCAGCGTGCCGGTGGCGGGGCTGTCCACAACCGAAGTCGAGAACCTGCTGGCGCGGCGCTACGTCGATGGCGGCTTCCTGAAACAGCCGCAGATCTCGGTACTGGTGGCGGAGTTCGAGAGCCAGAAGATCGCCGTGCTCGGGCACGTCGGCAAGCCTGGTCAGTATCCGCTGCGCGCCAGCAGCAACGTGCTCGACGTGCTGGCCGAGGCCGGCGGCCTGCTGGCGCAGAGCGCCGGCGACGTCGCCACCATCACGCACACCGACGGCAGCAAGCAGGAGGTCGACCTGGTCAAGCTGTTCGACGGCGATCCGCAGCAGAACGTCGCGGTGGGCGGCGGCGATCGCATCTACGTACCAAAGGCGCCGCAGTTTTACGTCTACGGGCAGGTGCAGAAGCCCGGCATGTACAAGCTCGAACGCAACATGACCGTCTCGCGCGCGATCTCGGCGGCCGGCGGCCTCACCGCGAAAGGCACCGAGCGGCGCGCCATCGTCAAGCGTCGCGATGCCGATGGCAAGGAGAAGGAGTATTCGGCGCGCGGCACCGACACGCTGCAACCCGACGACATCCTGTTCATCAAGGAAAGCCTGTTCTGAAACTGCCAGGAGCCCGAGCATGAGTTTCGCGCAACTGCTGAAGATTCTCTGGGCGCGCCGCCGGCTGGTGACGACGGTGACGGCCGGCGCGGTGGTGCTGGCGTTCTTCGCGTACCTGGTGATGCCAAAGACCTATGTCGCCGCCACCTCGCTGGTCATCGATTCGCGCGGCGTCGATCCGCTCACCGGTACCGCGCCCAATCAGCCGACGGGCGCGAGCGTGCTGGCAACCCAGATGGATGTCATCGGCAGCCGCGCGGTGGCGCTGGAGGTGGTGGACAAGCTGGGGCTGGCGAACGATCCCGATCTGAAGAGCGAAGCGGAGCGCGCGGCGGCCCGTCAAGCGGTGGCGCAGTCGCTGCTGAGACATCTGACGCTGAAGCCTGCCGCCAACAGCAATGTCATCCGTATCGAGTTCGAGAACTCCGATCCGCAGCTGGCCGCCAACGTCGCCAACGGGTTTGCCGATGCCTATCAGCAGACCGCGGTGAACCTGCGGCTGGATCCGGCCAAGCGGCAAAGTGCCTGGTTCGACGAACAGCTGCAGAGCTTGCGCAGCCTGGTCGAGGAGCGCCGGGCGCGGCTTTCGGAGTTTCAGCGCGCCAATGGAATCACGCCGGTTGAGCGACTCGACGTGGAGACGGCACGGCTCGATGAGATATCGCGCCAGCTGGTGGAAGCGCAGCGCAACTCGCAGGCCGCCGACGCGCGTCTGCAGCAAGCGAAGCAGGCCACGCAAAGCGGCCGGCTGCCGGAAGTGCCGGACATCCTCAGCAACAGCCTGCTGCAATCGTTGAAGGCGGATCTGGTTCGCGCCCAGGCGCGGCTCGCCAACGCGAGCGAGCGTTACGGCCGCAACCATCCGCAATACATCGCGGCGGCGGCCGAAGTGCAGGAGCTGCAGCGGAAGATCAATGCCGAAGTGAACAGCGCCAAGGGCTCGATCGAGCAGGCGGCACGCATCGCGCAACAGCAGACCAACGATCTGCAGCGCGCCTTCGACGATCAGAAGGCACGCATCCTGGAGCTCACGCGGCAGCGCGACGAGATGTCCGTGCGCGACCGCGAAGTTCAGAACGCACAGGCCGCCTACGACGCTGCCTTGCAGCGCGCCAGCCAGCTGCGGCTGGAGAGTCAGCTCAATCAGACCACCGTGGCGGTGCTGGATCGGGCCTCCGCGCCGCTCAATCCGGCCGGGCTGGGCCTGTTCCTG
>JBDHQY010000498.1:0-2545 GCA_039807315.1 Steroidobacter sp.
ATGCGCGGTCATCCTGCTAGACGCCAACATGCCCGGGCTGGACGGCTATGCCACCGCCGAACTGATTCGGCGCCGCGAGCGCTCGCGCCACATTCCGATCATCTTCGTCAGCGCCATCGACAAGGACGACCGCCACGTGCGCCACGCCTATGCGCTGGGCGCCGTGGACTATGTGTTCAAGCCGGTGGACCCGGTGATCCTGCGCTCCAAGGTGTCGGTGCTGGTCGAGCTGTTCAAGAAGAACCTCGAGGCGCAGCGCGTGGCGCAGCTGGAGCGGTTCCTGCTGGAAGAGAACTTCCGCATCCGCCAGGAGAAGCTCGAGACCGAGAAGCAGCTGCGCCAGAGCGAAGCACGCCAGACGGTGATCCTGCGGGCGTTGCCCATCACGCTTTACAGCACCGGGCTGGAGCGGCAATTCGCCGGGCCGCGCTTCATGAGCGAAGGCACCGCCCACGCGGTCGGCTTCTCGCCGGATGAGTTCCTCGAGAATGCCGCCTTGTGGACCTCGCGTATTCATCCGGAAGACTGGCCGCGGGTACAGGCCGAAATAGCCGCGATCACCGAGAGCGGCGCACTGGCCACCGAGTATCGCTGGCTGTGCGCCGACGGTTCGCAGCGGGTTTTCCTGGATCGCGCCGTGCTGATTCGCAACGACGAGGGCTGGCCGCTGGAGATTCTCGGCGCCTGCCTGGACGTCACCGAGCGGCGGCGCGTCGAACAGCAGCTGTTCCAGGCGCAGAAAATGGAAGCGGTCGGCCAGCTCACCGGCGGCATCGCCCACGATTTCAACAACATGCTGACGGTGGTGATCGGCAACCTGGACTCGCTCACGCGCGGGCTCAGGCAGAGCGACCGCAACCACGAGCGGGCGCAGATGGCGCTGGCCGGCGCGTTGAGCTGCGCCGAGCTCACCCGGCGCATGCTGGCATTCGCGCGTCGTCAGCCGTTGCAGCCCAAGCCCGTGCATCTGGGTCGCATGAGCCAGAACATGGCCCGGATTCTCGGGCGCACCCTGGGCGAAGGCATCGGCATCGAAGTGCGCACCGATGCGCAGGTATGGCCGGTGCTGGCCGACCCGGCGCAGGTCGAGTCCTCGCTCATCAACCTGGCGGTGAATGCGCGCGACGCCATGAACGGCAGCGGCACGCTCATCATCGACGTGCGCAACGTGCCTGTGGCGCCGCCTGGAGGAGAGGTGCCTGCGGGTGATTTCGTGGCGCTCACGGTCATGGACACGGGTGTGGGCATGTCGCAGGAAGTCCTCAACCGCGCGCTGGAGCCGTTCTTCACCACCAAGAAAATGGGTCACGGCACCGGGCTGGGCCTGAGCATGGTGTACGGCTTCGTCAATCAGTCCGGAGGTCACCTGCGTATCGACAGTACGGTGGGGCGCGGCACCAGCGTGCGGCTGTATCTGCCGCGGACCGAAGCCGAGCCGCAGCCGGAGATCCAGCAGGCCAGCGAGGATGTCCGGACGTTCTCCGGCGGCGGCCGCACGATATTGCTGGTGGAGGACGACGCTGCGGTGCGCAACGTAACCTCAATGCTGCTCAAGGACCTGGGATTCGCAGTCATCGAAACCGACAACGGTGCGCGCGCTCTCGACATCATCGAGCGCGAACCGAGAATCGATCTGCTGTTCACCGATATCGTCATGCCGGGCGGCATGAGCGGTTTCGAGCTGGGCCGCCTGGCGCGTGAGCGCCGCGATAATCTGCCGGTGCTGTACGCGACGGGGTACACGGCCTCGTTCAGCGCGTCCGAGGCGGACGCCGACCTGCTCGCCAAGCCGTATCGCGACATCGAGCTGATGGCGAAGCTGCGTACGCTCATGGAGCCGAAGCCGCGCCGCTCACGGCGTCCGGCCAGCTGATGGGCCGGCAGGCGGGCGCTAAAGCATCCATCCCGCAGGGATCCGTCGCCGACGCGTGAGCGTGGGACTGTCTGTCAGCCCCGCTTAAGCGGTAAATCCAAAGCAACCGTTATCCCCGCGCAAGCGGGAACCCATTCCTCGTTCGTTTCGCGCGGATTCGGATGGATCCCCGCTTGCGCGGGGATGACGAAGCAGGCAATCGGCCTCCGGGTCAGCCTGCCGCCTTCTCCGGCAGGGCCACGGACAGCTCCAGCACCTCGTGGCCGTCTTCCTTGTCCAGGTTGATCTGGATGGCCTCCGGGTCGACGTTGACGTATTTGCGGATGACTTCCAGCAGCTCGCGGCGCAGCAGCGGCAGATAATCCGGCGCGCCGCGCGTGCTGCGCTCCTGCGCGACGATGATGCGCAGCCGTTCCTTGGCCAGACTGGCGGTCGCCGGCGTACGGCGGAAAAGAGCGAGTAGTCCCATGTCAGCCTCCGAACATGCGCGCCAGGAAGCCTTTCTTCGGCTCGTCGATGAAACGTAGCGGCACCTGCTGGCCCAGCAGGCGGGCGACGGCGTCCTCGTCGGCGCGGGCGGCATCGCTGCCGTCGTTCAGGATCACCGGCGTGCCGGCGTTCGAGGCGGACAGCACGTCGGGCGACTCCGGGATCACCCCGATCACGTCGATG
>JBDHQY010000499.1:0-2540 GCA_039807315.1 Steroidobacter sp.
CCGACAAGATCGGGTACGGCCACGCAGCGCCGTTCGACCAGGAGGACGATCTCGGCCGCCGCCGCCGCCGCGTCGTGGCGCATCGGCATCGGCACTGTGCCGGCGTGGCCGGCTTCGCCGCGGATCGAGATTGCAAGGCGCAGCGCGCCGGCGATCGAGGAAACGATGCCGAGCGGCAACCCCTCTTGGAGCAGGACGGGGCCTTGCTCGATATGGACCTCGACATAGCCGAGAAGGGCCTTCGGATCACGGGCAAGGCGCGGGATGGCGTCGGGATCAAGGCCCGCCCCGCGCATCGCCGCTTGGAGCGTGACGCCGGACGCATCGCGCGCCTGCAATGCCTGCAAATCGAAGCGCCCGGCGACCGCGCTGCTGCCGAGATAGGCGGAGGAAAACCGTACGCCTTCCTCTTCCGCGAATCCGATCACCTCGATCGCGAACGGCAGCCGATGTCGCGCGCGGTTGAGATCGTCGATCACGGCGATCGCGACCAGAATGCCGAGACGGCCGTCGTACTTGCCGGCGTTGCGCACGGTGTCGTAGTGCGACCCGACGATGAGCGTCGGTCCGGCAGGCTGCGGGCCTGCATATCGGCCGACGACATTGCCGACCGCATCGATGTCGCTGGCCATCCCGGCTTCGCGCATCCACTCGCACAATTGCGCCGCCGTCGCGCGGTGCGCGTCGGCGAGATAGGTGCACGTCAATCCGTCGCGGGATTCCGACAAGGCGGCGAGCTGATCCGCGAGCGCGAGGATGCGGGGGCCGAAGCGCCCGGCGAGCGCCGGATCGCGAGCGGCGGGGGGCGCTGATTGGCTGGCGGCCGGCAATTTCAGCGCCTCGTGCTGCGCTGCGCGTCGCAATGTCTTGAAGCGGCCGGCTCGCATCTGTCATTCTGCGCCGCCGGCAGGTCAAGGAAAGGCTGTGCGATCGTGGAGCCCGTCATCACCGAATGGCTGAGCCTCGTCCTGCGCTGGTTACATGTCGTCGCCGGCATCGCCTGGATCGGCAGCTCGTTCTATTTCATCCATCTCGACCTGAGCCTCAAGCCCCGCACCGGCCTGCCGCCCGGCGTCAAAGGCGAGGCCTGGCAGGTGCACGGCGGCGGTTTCTACCATATCGTAAAGTATCTCGTCGCGCCGTCGCAAATGCCCGACGAACTCACCTGGTTCAAGTGGGAGGCCTACACCACCTGGCTGTCGGGAATCGGGCTGCTGGCGATCGTCTATTACCTCGCCGCCGATCTTTTCCTGATCGATCGATCGGTGCTCGACATGTCCGCGGGCGCGGCGGTTGCCATCAGCCTTGCGTCGGTGACGCTGGCGTGGCTCGTCTATGAAGGGCTGTGCCGCTCCCCGCTCGGCCGTCATGAGGTCGCGCTCGCGCTGATCGGCTATGTCTTTCTCGTTCTCTTCACGTATGCCTTCACCCATGTGTTCAGCGGGCGCGGCGCTTTCGTGCAGATCGGGGCGCTTATCGGGACGATCATGGTGGCCAATGTGTTCGTCATCATCATCCCCAATCAGAAGAAGATCGTCGCGGCGCTGATCGCCGGTCGCGAACCGAATCCGCAATGGGGGGCGGTGGGGAAACAGCGCTCCGTCCACAACAATTACCTCACGCTGCCGGTCGTGTTCCTGATGCTGAGCAATCACTATCCTCTGCTCTACGCGACCCGCTTCAACTGGCTGATCGTGGCGATCGTGCTGGCGATCGGCCCGATCATCCGGCACTTTTTCAATTCGCGCCACGAAGGAAAGGGCAGTCCGTGGTGGACCTGGGCGGCCGCGGCCGCCGGGATGATCGCGATCGCCTGGCTGTCGGCGGCGGGCCCGCGCGCCGCCGCGTCCGGCGCTCTGCCTGCCGCGCCGACATTCGCGCAGGTCGAAGACATTGTCGTTTCCCGCTGCAGCATGTGTCACACGAGCGAGCCGGTCTGGGCCGGGCTCACCGGTCCGCCGAAGGGCGTCATGCTGGACACCGCCGACCGCATCCGCGCGCACGCCCGGCTGATCGACCTCAACGCGGTGCGCTCGCATGCGATGCCGCCGGGAAACGTCACCGAGATGATGGATGGCGAGCGCCGGCTTCTTGCAGCCTGGCTCGCTGGGGGCGCGCGATGACGAACGGCACGGAGAAGGAGGACGCCGGCTACCCGTGCGACCTCATCGGTTATGGCGCCGATCCCCCTGTCGTGCGCTGGCCGGGGAGCGCCCGGATCGCAGTGCAGTTCGTCGTCAACTACGAGGAGGGCGGCGAGAACTGCATCTTGCACGGCGACGTTGCCTCGGAGGCCTTTCTCTCCGACGTTCTCGGTGCGCAGCCGTGGCCGGGCCAGCGTCACCTGAACGTCGAGTCGATGTATGAATACGGATCGCGCGCCGGCTTCTGGCGGCTGTGGCGATTGTTCACTGCGCGCAGGCTTCCGGTCACCGTCTTCGCGGTCGCGCAGGCGCTCCGCCGCAATCCCGCGGCGGTGGCGGCGATGCGCGCGGCGGAATGGGAAATCGCCTCGCACGGCCTCAAATGGATCGATTACA
>JBDHQY010000500.1:0-2533 GCA_039807315.1 Steroidobacter sp.
AGGCACGCTTCATGACGGGCTCCCAGTCCGGATCCGTCATGTCGGCGACCAGCACGTCGCCGCTCTGTACGCGCGTCATTTCCTTCACGTCGCGGATGATGCGTGCCGGACCCGCGCCGATACGCTGGCCGATGGAGCGGCCGCTGGCGAGGACCTTGGACTTCTTGCCCTTCAGCGCGAAACGCTGCAGCGTGCGGCCGGCGCGGCTCTGCACGGTCTCGGGGCGCGCCTGCAGGATGTAGATCTTGCCGGTCTCGCCGTCCTTGCCCCATTCGATGTCCATCGGGCGGCCGTAGTGCTCCTCGATGATGAGCGCCTGCTTGGCGAGCTCGAGGATGTCGGCATCGGTGATCGAGAAGCGGTTGCGGTCCTCGGCGGGCACATCGATCGTGACGGTGCGTGTCGCACTGCGCGCATCGCCGTAAACCATCTTGATTGCCTTTGCGCCCATGGTGCGCCGGAGGATCGGCGCCTTGCCCGCGCGCAACGTAGGCTTGTAGACGTAGAACTCGTCGGGATTCACGGCGCCCTGCACCACGGTTTCGCCCAGGCCGTAGGAGGCGGTGATGAACACTACGTTGCGGAAGCCCGAATCCGTGTCCAGCGTGAACATCACGCCGCTCGCCCCGACGTCGGAGCGGACCATGTACTGAATGCCAGCGGACAACGCGACCTGGTCGTGCGCGAAGCCTTGATGCACGCGATAAGCGATGGCGCGATCGTTGAACAGCGAGGCAAATACTTCGTGCACGCACTTGAGCAGCGCCTCGCGCCCGCGCACGTTCAGGAAGGTTTCCTGCTGGCCGGCGAAGGAGGCGTCCGGCAGGTCTTCGGCGGTGGCCGAGGAGCGTACCGCGACCGCGATGTCGCGCCCGTCGCTCATGGTTGCGAAGGCATCCAGGATTTCCTGCTCGAGCTTGGGCGGGAACGGTGTCGCCAGGATCCAGTTGCGGATCTGCGCGCCGACCTCGGTGAGTTTCTCGACGTCGTCCACGTCGAGCTTGGCGAGCGCCTGCGAGATGCGCGTGGCGAGTCCCTCATGCGCCAGGAAATCGCGATAAGCCTGCGCCGTGGTGGCGAAGCCGCCCGGTACCGACACCCCCATCTTGGCCAGGTGGCTGATCATCTCGCCCAGGGACGAGTTCTTGCCGCCGACCGTGTCCACGTCATGTCGGCCGACTTTTTCGAAGGGCAGGATATACGCGGTCAAGGCAGGTCCTCTTGATCTGGGCCGTGAGGGGGTGAAACACTGTGATCGAACGATTTTACTTGGCCGCGCCGCTCAAGGGCACCGGCAATTCAAGAAACCGGAATTCAATGGAACGGCGAACCGTTTTTTTCGTGTCTGACCAGACCGGCGTGACCGCCGAGACGATGGGGCACAGCCTGCTGACGCAGTTTGACGGGCAGGCATTCAGACAAATAACTCTGCCATTTATCTCCACTATTGACAAGGCGGAAGAGGCGGTCCGCAGAATCAATGCCACCGGCGAGCTGGAAGGCGTGCGGCCCGTGATTTTCAGCACCCTGGTGCAGGAGGACCTGCGCGAGATCATCCGTCACGCCAACGGTTTGTTCCTGGATTTCTTCGACGCCTTCCTCAATCCACTGGAGCAGGAACTGCAGGCGAAATCATCGCGGACCCAGGGCCGGGCGCACGGCATGCAGGACATCGGCGCCTATACCTTGCGTATCAATGCCACCAACTTCGCGCTGGCCAACGACGATGGTGCGACCGTGCACGACTACGATCGCGCCGACCTGATCCTGGTGGGCGTGTCGCGCTCCGGCAAGACGCCCACCTGTCTGTACATGGCGTTGCAGTACGGAATTTTCGCCGCCAACTATCCATTCGCGGATGAAGAGTTCGAAACCGGCCGGCTGCCCAAGACGCTGGTGAAGTACGAGCGCAAGCTGTACGGCCTCACCATCGCGCCGGAGCGCTTGCAACAGATCCGCAACGAGCGCCGTCCCAATAGCCGCTATGCCTCGCCGGCGCAGGTCGACTACGAACTGCGCGCCGCCGAAGGCATCTTCCGGCGCTACGGCATTCCCTTCATCAGCACCACCGAATGCTCGATCGAAGAGATCGCCAGCCGCATTCTCGACAAGACCGGCGTGGAGCGACGTTTGCGTCCGTGACGCAAGTCTCACGCAGCTCGCGCAACAGCTGCGGCAAGCCGGCAGACACGCAAATCTGCTGTGCTATATTCGGACCATGATCGCCGCTGAGCTACAGACCGACACCGATTGCGCGGTAAGCTGGCGCTCGCGGCCTGCGAGCTTCGTCAGTCTCATGTCGCTGTACGAAAGCAATTACATCCGCCTGGGCTGGCTCATCGAGGATCTCGCTGCCGTTTCCGGCTCGGCGGTTTCCACGGTCGAAGGCGATTGCCCGCTGCGCCTGACGGTCGAGGAACGCAGTCGTTATACGACGACGCTGCTGCTGACCTACGTGTTCGACAGCGAGCGGACGCCGACCACCGACCCCGACCTGCAGATCCGCGTGTATCACGATGCACGACTGGCCGAA
>JBDHQY010000501.1:0-2521 GCA_039807315.1 Steroidobacter sp.
CGGGCTGTAGGTCCCCGGTGCCACCCAGCTCAGCAGAATGTAGAGCAGCATGGCGTAGGTGTAGAACAGCAGGACGGTCGACACCAGGCTCATGACCACGATATGCAGGAACAGCGGCAGGCCGATGTTGCGCGGATAGGTGCCGAGCAGACACAGCACCGCCGTGGTTGCCGCCTGCACCAGCAGCAGCGCCACCACCGAGGCGGTATCGATCTTGCCGATGGGCGGCAGTACCCGGCGCAGTGGCAGCACCAGCGGATTGGTCAGCCGGATGACGGCCTGGGACAGCTGGTTGCGCGAATCCGCACGAGCCAGCGGCAGCAGCACGCGCAACAGGAACACCGTGACGAGGAGGACCTGCAACAGCGTGCGGACGATGAAAAGAATGGCTTCCATTGACGATCGAGTCTGGTCGATGCCTGCGTTCTGATTCTTCGGCCGTGCACAGCGTTCAGTTGAGAGCGCTCTGCTTCACTCGTCGCTCCCGCACAGCGGGAGCCCATCCTGCCGATGCGGATGGATTTCCGCCTGCACACGGCAAGCTCTGAGCGGGAATGACCAAGCTAGTGAGCAAATCAGGCATTCCCTAGGCACCGAGCTCGTCCGCAAGCTGCGCGGAGCGCCGTGCCGCGGCGGCAATGGCTTCGGCAAAGATAGCACGGACGTTTCGGGCTTCCAGTGTCTGCAGCGCCGCCGCGGTGGTGCCGCCCTTGGAGGTCACCTGTTCGCGCAGCACCGCTGCCGATTCGGTCGATTCTCGCGCCATGCGGCCGGCCCCGTATGCCGTTTCCACGGCAAGCTGGCGGCTGACCTCGGGCGGCAAGCCCAGCGCGACCCCGCTGTGCTCCAGCATCTCGATCAGCAGGAAGAAATACGCCGGGCCGCTGCCGGAGACGGCCGTCACCGCGTCCAGCTGCGCTTCCTGTTCCAGCCACACGGCTGCGCCGACCGCGCTCATGAGATCGAAGGCGACCTGGCGTTGCGCTGCGGAAGCATTGGCGGTGGCGTATAGGCCGGTCATGCCGCAACCCTGCAGCGCCGGACGGTTGGGCATGCAGCGGATCACCGGCAGGCCGCCGCACCAGCGCTGGATGTCTGCCGCCCGGATGCCGGCGGCGACTGAGACGAGCAGCGGGCGGCTGGTTGCAACGACCGCGCTCAATTCTTCGGTGACAGTGCGCATCTGCTGTGGTTTGACCGCGAGTACGACGACCTCCGCATCGCGAACGGCTGCGCTGTTGCTCGTCGACACGCACACCCCGAACTGCCGTTGCAGCGGTTCGAGCCGGGCCGCGGAAGGGCCTGCGACGGTGATCCGGTTCGCGTCCGCGCCGCGGGCTAGCAGGCCGCCGACCAGGCTGCGGGCCATGTTGCCGCCGCCGATGAAGGTGATGGTCTGTTTCATATGCGACTCGTGAGCTGTAGCTGTTTCAGGTCTTGATGCGTTCGCCGAACAGCGCGGTGCCGACGCGGACCAGCGTCGAACCTGCCGCCACCGCAGCCTCCAGATCGCCCGACATGCCCATGGACAGGGTGTCCAGGCCGAGGCCCTGGGCGTTGAGTTGCTGCAACAGTGCGGCCAGGCGCGCGAACAGCGCTTGCTGCTCGTCGAACGAATCGCGGGGCGGCGGCAATGCCATCAGGCCGCGCAGCCGCAGGCGCGGCAGTTCCCCGATACGGCTGGCCAGCGCCGCCACGCCCTCGGGCTCGATGCCGCCCTTGCCCGGCTCGTCCGCGAGCCGTACTTGGATGCAGACATTGATGGGAGGCAGGTGCGGCGAGCGCTGCTCGTTGAGCCGAACGGCGATGCGTTCACGGTCGACGGTATGTACCCAGGCGAACTGTTCCGCCACCGGCCGGGTCTTGTTCGCCTGTATCTGGCCGATGAAATGCCAGGTGAGCGGCAGGTCGGCCAGCTGCGTCCGCTTGGCGAGCGCTTCCTGCAGGTAGTTCTCGCCGAAGTCCCGCTGCCCGAGCCTCGCCAGCTCGCGAATGGCCTGTGCGGGCTGCATCTTGCTGACGGCGAGCAGGGTCACGGATCCGGCAGGTCGGCCATACCGCGACGCTGCGGATGCGATGCGCGTCAGCGTTTCTTCGTAGCGTTCGGACAGATGATCGGGGGACATTGCTTTCGAGGCTTCTGCAGCCGTCTGCGCGGCCCCCGGATTGCCATGGCGCGCGCGCTTGCGTGCGCTGCGAATCCGAGGACTTTCCAGGCGGAAATCTGCGGACCAGTTAACATATTTGGCGCGATAGCGCTCCGTTATACTCGCGCCGCCCGTCGTCCTGTTTCACAGGAAGGATTCCATGCCCGTCGATATCGCGCAGTTGCTGGCCTTCGCCGTCAAGAACAACGCCTCCGACCTGCACCTGTCGGCGGGCGTGCCGCCGATGATCCGCGTCGACGGCGACATGAAGCGCATCAACATGCCGGCACTGACCCACAAGGAAGTGCACAGCATGGTGTACGACATCATGAATGACAAGCAGCGCAAGGCGTACGAGGAGTTCTACGAGACCG
>JBDHQY010000502.1:0-2520 GCA_039807315.1 Steroidobacter sp.
GGCTAGGGTGGGACTCGAACCACCGACCTCGGCATTATGAGTGCCACGCTCTAACCAGCTGAGCTACCTAGCCTTTTTCCTGTCCCGGCAGGCTTGACCAGCTGGGGAGCGGCCGGGCCGCAGGAAGGGGGCGGCATTGTCTTGACCGCACCCAGCGGTGTCAAGGCGGGAGCGGCGAGGCGCCGCTGCCACAGATCCAGGCAGGATCGGGCTGCGACCGCGCCTCGCTTGCTTTTCAGCAATTGCTCCAGGGAAGCCCCCTCATTCGCGTCGATGTGCTATCTCTCGAATGGACCGGCAACAGCAACCGCTGCGCTTCTATTTTTCCATTGAACATCCCGGACACCCGCTTGATTGAGTGATTGAGACCGCAATGAAAATCGTAACCGTCGAAGATACGCAGCTGCGCTGCGAACATTCGCCACACCCGGGCGCCCCCGCGCTGCTGCTCATCAACTCGCTGGGATGCAGCCTGGAGATGTGGGACGACCAGTTGGCCGCGCTGCAGGAACGATTCGAGGTGATCCGCTACGACGTTCGTGGTCACGGCAAGTCGAGCATCGGCGCCCGAACCGAGCTCACGGTGGACCAGCTGGCGCGCGATGCGCTGGCGGTCCTCGATGCCTGCGGCGTCGCACGCGCTCACTTGTGCGGCCTTTCGTTAGGCGGCATGACCGCCATGCACATCGCCCATGAATGGCCGGATCGCGTTCTGAAGATCGCGCTCTGCAACACGACACCGTACATGCCGCCGCGCGAGAACTGGCAGACGCGCATTGCGCTGGTAACGTCGCAGGGAATGGCCAGTGTCACCGAGGCCGTTCTGGGGCGCTGGTTCACCCCGGAATTTCGCTCGGCCGAGCCGGCGAAAGTGGATCGCATCCGCCAGATGCTGCTGGCCACGAGCCCGCAAGGCTATGCAGCCGGCTGCGCCGCCATCCGCGACATGGACCAGCGCGAAGCCATCAAGTCGATCACGGCCACCACGCTGGTGATCGGCGGCACCCGGGACCCTGGCACCACGCCGGCCGATGCCGAGCTGATCGCTCGTTCGATCGCCGGCGCAAAGCTGGTCATGCTGGAAGCCGCGCATCTGTCGAATGTCGAGCGCGCCGCAGAATTCACGGCGGCGCTGCTGGAATTTCTCGGTGCGGAAAAATAGGGCCTGCCCTCGTATCGAATCGTCGGCGCAATGAGCGGCAGGCCGGGCAAAGCGAAACCACCGATATCGCAGCACTGCAGCATCCATCTCGGCCACTCGGGCGCCTGCGGCCGCGCTTCGCCACCACGGAGCGAATTACTTCCGTCTCCGGCGACGATCAGGCGAATCCGATTCGGCTCGCGCCAGTTCCTCCGCCAGATAGGGCGCGGTCCGGCTGTCCGGGGCTCGCGCCACATGTTGCGGCGTACCGATCGCCACGAGCCGGCCGCCGGCCGCTCCCGCGCCCGGCCCCATGTCGATCACCCAGTCGGCCTGCGCCACCGCACGCATGTCGTGCTCGATCATCACCACGGTGTTGCCGGCGTCCACCAGACGCTGCAATTGCACCATCAGTCGATCGGCATCCGCCGCATGCAATCCCGTGGTCGGCTCGTCGAGCACGTACAGACTGCGGCCACGCTGACTGCGTTGCAGTTCGGTGGCCAGCTTGATGCGTTGCGCTTCGCCGCCGGATAGTTCGGTGGCCGGCTGTCCCAGCCGCAGATAACCCAGCCCGATCTCGCGCAACAGCCGCAACGGACGCGAGATCGCATCCTCGTCGACGAAGACGTCGCAGGCTTCGTCCACCGTCATCTGCAGAACCTCGGCAATGTTGCGCCCGTTCCAGCGCACTGCCAGCGTGGCCTCGTTGTAGCGGGCACCATGACAGGCGGAACATGGCGCATACACGCTGGGCATGAACAGCAGCTCCACGCTGACCGAGCCCTCGCCCTCGCAGGTTTCGCAGCGCCCCTTGGCCACGTTGAACGAGAACCGGCCCGCATCGTAGCGGCGGCGACGCGCATCGGGCGTGGCGGCGAACAGCTTGCGCACGTGATCGAACAGGCCGGTGTAGGTCGCCAGATTGGAGCGCGGAGTGCGGCCAATCGGCTTCTGATCCACCTGCACCAGCCGCTGCACGGTGTCCACGTCACCGGCCAGGTGACCGCGAGTGGTTTCGATCACCGCGGGCCCCTCGATCGCACCGTCCTCGGAATCGTCCTCGGGCTCATGGCCCAGATGCAGCAACACCAGCTCCGGCAGTGCCTGCGCGATGAGACTCGACTTGCCGGAACCGGAGATGCCGGTGACTGCGGTGAACACACCGAGCGGAATGCGTGCGTCCACGCCGTGCAGGTTATGGCGATGAATCCCTCGCAGCTCCAGCCAGCCGGAGGGCTCGCGTCCGCGGCTGGACGGCGCGGGAATCTCGTCGAACAGGTAGCGTGCGGTACGCGAGTCCGCGACCTCGCGCAAACCGGCGGGCGCGCCGCTGTAGAGCACTCGACCACCGCGTTCGCCCGCCTCGGGGCCGACAT
>JBDHQY010000503.1:0-2515 GCA_039807315.1 Steroidobacter sp.
CGGCGCGCGTCATCCGCCTGCAGTTTCCGTTCAAATACGAGTCGCTCGCCAAGGCGCTGCACGTGCCGGCCCAGGCGGCGCTGGAAGAAGCGGGCAACGTGGTCATGCCGACCGGTATGTCGGCCGCGATCCGCGATGTCATCCGCCTGATCCGTCAGGTGGCCGCGCACGATTCGAGCGTGCTGATTCTCGGCGAGTCGGGCACGGGCAAGGAGCTGGCGGCCCGCGCGATTCACGATGCGAGCCCGCGCCGGCAGCGGCCGTTCGTCGCCATCAACTGCGGCGCCATTCCCTCGGAGCTGCTCGAAAGCGAGCTGTTCGGACACGAGAAGGGTTCGTTCACCGGCGCGGTGGCGGCACGCAAGGGGCGCTTCGAGATCGCCGAAGGCGGCACGCTGTTCCTCGACGAGATCGGCGACATGAGCCTGCCGATGCAGGTGAAGCTGCTGCGCGTGTTGCAGGAACGTGTGTTCGAGCGTGTCGGCAATCACGCGCCGATCCGCTGCAACGTGCGCATCATCGCGGCCACCCATCGCAATCTCGAGGACTCGATCGCCCGCGGCAGTTTCCGCGAGGACCTGTTCTATCGCCTCAACGTGTTCCCCATCGAAATGCCCTCGCTGCGCCAGCGCGACGAGGACATTCCGCTGCTGATCCGTGATTTCGCCGTCCGCAACGCCAACGAAGGCCGTGGCCGCGTGGAGCTGACCAATCGGGCTCTGCAGGCGCTCGCGCGCCATCCCTGGCCCGGCAACGTGCGCGAGCTGGGCAACCTGATCGAACGTCTGTCCATTCTCTGTCCGGACCGCCGTATCGATATCGCCGATCTGCCGGCGAAGTACCGGCCGGCCGCGGCGGTCGAGGATCTGCTGCAGATGTCCGACGAGCCGGCTTTCATGCCGGCAGCCGCGGTCCCGGAGCTGCTGCCCGAGGACGAAGAGCAGCTCGCCGGCGACGATCGCGAGGCGCTGTCGATGCTGGCCGCCCGCAGCGATGCATCGGACCCGCTGGCGCAACTGCCGCCCGAAGGGCTGGATCTGCGCGACCATCTGTTCGCCATCGAGCGCAATCTCATTCGCCAGGCGTTGAATCGCGCCGGCGGCACCGTCGCTCATGCCGCGCGCCTGCTCGGGCTGCGCCGCACCACGCTGGTGGAGAAGCTGCGCAAGTTCGAAATGCTCAACGAGGCCGCGTCGGAAGTTTGACGTCCGCTTGCCGCCGCCGCTGGCAACGTTCTGCCAGCGGACGCAGGTCACACGGCAAACCCTTGCCACCTGTGACCGAGTCCACAGGATGCAGCTGCGGCGGGGTCGGAAGCGGCGGCTGGAACGGAACTTGCTCCTTCTGCGCCGTGATGAGCGCAAATCCCTACATCGAAGCAACGCAGCTGGAAAGCCTGGGGCGTGCCGCAGGCGTCGAGCCGTGGACGGCAGCCACCGTCGCCGAGGCCACCGGCCTGGAGACGCGCGCCAATCCGGACAACGATTTCGTCGCCTATGCCGCGAGCTCGCGCCGCCTGACGGCGTTGGCACGTCGCGTCGCCGCCAGCGATTGCACGGTGCTGATCGCCGGCGAATCCGGCACCGGCAAGGAAGTGCTGGCGCGATTCATTCATCGCAACTCGCCGCGCGCCGGCCGTCCGTTCGTTGCGGTCAATTGCGCTGCCATTCCCGAGAACATGCTGGAAGCGATGCTGTTCGGTCATGAGCGCGGCGCGTTCACCGGAGCTCATGCCAGCCATACCGGCAAATTCGAACAGGCGCAGCACGGCACGCTGCTGCTCGATGAAGTCACCGAGATGCCGCTGGGCCTGCAGGCCAAGCTGCTGCGCGTTCTGCAGGAGCGCGAAGTCGAGCGTCTCGGCGGACGGGTGCCGGTGGCGCTGGATGTCCGGGTGCTGGCAACGACGAATCGCAACCTGCGGGCCGAAGTGAACGCCGCTCGCTTCCGCGAGGATCTCTACTACCGTCTCAATGTTTTTCCGCTGTCGACTACGCCGCTGCGCGAGCGCCGCGACGATGTGCTGCCGCTGGCGATGCGTCTGCTGACCTCGCGCTGCCGTCCCGGCGAGCGCATACCGGCGATCAGTGCCGATGCGGCGCATCTGCTGCTGACTTATGCGTGGCCGGGCAATGTGCGCGAGCTGGACAACGTCATGCAGCGCGCGCTGATCCTGTGTAACGGCGCTGTGGTCGAGCGTGAGCACATCCATCTCGAACCGATGTTGGAAGAACCCGCTGTCGTTGCGTCTGCCGCCGCGGGAGCGGGCCGGGGCGAGGGACTCTCGGGTATCGAGCGCTCGGCCCTTTCCGATTCGCTCTCCAATGCCGAACGCGAGCTGATTCTCGACGCGCTGCGTATCGACAACGGCAATCGCCAGGCGGTTGCAAAGCGCCTGGGCATCAGCGCCCGCACGCTGCGCTACAAGCTGGCGAAGCTGCGCGAGGCGGGAGTCGAGGTATGAGGAGTCTGGGAGCCTGACCATGTCCACCATGTAGATCGATGCCGTGCTTGC
>JBDHQY010000504.1:0-2515 GCA_039807315.1 Steroidobacter sp.
CGTCCCCGTGCCGGGGGCCGACATCCCTGCCGAGTTCCAACTCGACGCGCAGAAGCGCGCTCTGCCCGTCGACTACGGTGACGTGTGCATCAACTACGACAAGGCGTACTTTGCCGATAACAATCTGTCCGTGCCGAAAAGCCTGGAAGATCTGACCAAGCCTGAGTACAAGGGTCTGCTGGCGGTCGAGAACCCCGCCACCTCGTCGCCTGGGCTGGCCTTCCTGCTGGCCACCATCAAGCACTTCGGCGAGACAGGCTATCTCGATTACTGGACGCAACTGCGCGACAACGGCCTGGTCGTGACCGATGGCTGGGAGACGGCCTACTACACCAACTTCAGCGGATCGTCGGGTAAGGGGCCGCAGCCGATGGTCGTCTCGTACGCTACCAGCCCCGCCGCGGAATTTCTTTTCGCCGACCCTCCCGTGGACGAAGCGCCCACCGCCTCCATTCTCGGACCCGACACCTGCTTCCGCCAAATCGAATTCGTCGGCATCCTCAAAGGGACCGCCCATCCCGACCTCGCGCAAAAGTTCGTGGACTTCATGCTGAGCGCCGATTTCCAGAATGACATGCCGATGCAGATGTTCGTCTTGCCTGTCAGCACGAAGGACCATACCTGCTTGGGGTAATCGTTGTCGTCGAGTGCGAGCGCATCCTCAATGCTGCCCTGGGCCCGCTTGCGGAAAACTGCGATCTCCGAACTTCCGGCATAGCGACGCACCCCAGGAAACGCACATGCCGATCCCGGCCACAGGTAGGCGAGCGGATCAATGCCACGCTTTGCAAGTTCCCCCGACCATGCCGCTTGATGCCTCTCGTTATCTTCGACGATGGCCTGCACGATATCGGGGCGCAGGAAGCGTGCATGGCGTGCCACGATCCTCGCGAGCTTCAGCGTCTCTTCTTGCGATGGGATATCCCACACCGGCCATGAAAGCGACTTCTGAAGTGGTGTTGTCGGCCGAGGCTCTGATGGTGTCACCGCCGAGTTCTGCGAAGTCGGCTGCAATTGATGTTGACGGAAGGCCCGGTACAACATTACGGCCGCCTTCAGGGTGGCTGATCCGTTGCGCCAATCACCGTCAATGGGGATCTTGTGCCTGAGGGCGCGGCTGGCACGTTGATCATCGGTGCTGTATTCCAGCCTCGATAACAAGCCCTGCAAGCCGTCGCGTTCAAAAAGTTCGTCGAGATTCTCCTCGAAGCGCTCTACCCTGAGGCAATTGGCGATTCTGGATTCGACCGTTTTTTCAGCCATGCCACAACCGTGGTGCAGGTGGCGCAAGTAGTGCCGAAATTGGTCCACGTTCATCATCTACTTCACTCCGTTCCGATCAGATCCGAACCGCACCGCCAAACGTGTCAGGTACGCTGGTGGCGACCCATAACTCACCAACCTGACGTCGAGGCCCGAGAGGCGTGACAAATGGAGCGCGCGGCGCATGGCAGCGTCAATCCACTCGTCGGCATTGCCGAAGGCGCCACCACCCAGTTGCGTGAGGAATACCGTGGGGCACCCGGTACGGGCCAGATTCAGGCGCGCCGCCAGCATGGTTGCCTCGTAGGCGGCCTCCAGCACAAGGACCGAAAATCGAGCCCAACGCGGGTCCTCGCAGTGCCGGCTGTATGCCACCGGCAACGCGGAACAAAAGGCCTGAGAAACCAGGTGATTGGGCTGCGCAGCTTCGGTTGCTTCGACGTCCCAGTGCAGACCGATGCGCAGCCTGCCCCGAAGTTCGTCCAGTTCGATTTCATTACATCGAGCCAGATGAGCATCGGTGGTTTGAAGTCCATCGGGTGTGCATAGGGCGTAGCCGTTTCGCATGTCCCACAGGACAGCATCGGCGCGGTTGCCGAGCACATCGCCAAGGTCTTTCAGGCAATCGATCTGACGCTTCGCCGTCTGGCCAACTTGACCGTCTACTGGAACGAAATAGTTGCGATAGATCGTCGCAGCGCCGGCGGCAATGGCGCAGGCCGGACCCTGGGTGCGGTCCATGGCATACCGCGTGACGCCCTCTTCCGGCGTCACGCGGTAGTCGGTCATTTCGAGAAGGTTGAACTGAGACGCAGCCTGGAACATGGCCCGGGCATTGCCTGGCGCAGCGTGCATGGCCCGTACATCGCCACTGCACAGACTGACTCTGAGCGGTTCAGCGGAGTCGGGCAAAGCCGCAGTCTGCAACCGTAGCTCGTTCAGCGAAGGGATCTCTAGGCGGCCCACGCTGCATGTCCGACTTGAATGTGGCGACAGCAGCTTGCCGTCAACCACCCGCAAGCTTGCCCGTGTGCGTTCGTAGTCCAGTTCAGGGAAACCCGTGATGCGTTCGAACCAGTCCATCTCATTGCTCCGATCGGTGTTTGGTGGAGAACGCCTCGGTGATGTGCCAAAGATCATCGGTCAAGGCTTGGCGGACAGCTTGGACGATTTTTGATGGCACGCCGCCATAGAACGCATCGGCAATGCCGCCAGCAATACAGGCGAGCGTGTCGCTGTCGCCGCCCACCGC
>JBDHQY010000019.1:0-12662 GCA_039807315.1 Steroidobacter sp.
TCGCTGGATTGCCCGATTCGGCCTATAGACAGGCGCTGCGCGAACTCGCGGATTTCGCGGTCGATCGAACCTACTGACGACCGCGACATCAGTCGGCAAGGGACCGCCGCAAAGACAGATCGTTGTCCAGCTTCGGGGTGTAGCTCAGCCTGGTAGAGCGCTACGTTCGGGACGTATAGGTCGCAGGTTCAAATCCTGTCACCCCGACCAATAAAATCAATAGCTTATGCGCCAATCAATTAATCGCAAACTGCGATGCGAAGCGCGCAAGTCAGCTACAAGTCACATCACACTCTGTTGAACCCCTCCGGCCAACATGCGGAGCCCTATTCCGCTAACTGCTCAGTTGGTTCAGCATCCGCAAAACGCTGACCCTTCGATGGTCCTTCGGCCCATCTGAGTGAAAACAAACTGCGGACAGATTACGAAGATTCAGCTCCCAAGAAGAATTCGAAAAACGATCAGGGAGGGCACTTCGCCATGCGATTCTCGGAACACTTCAAACTCAATCGCACACAGCCCTATCTCGATTTCGTCGATGTTCGTCTGGATACAGACGTTCCGGTATTCGTTGATCCCAACGCGATCAAGACATCCGAATCCACGTTCGGTCACGAATGCGCATCACTGATTCAGGGCTATTTCGAGTCCGTCCTACAGCGGATCAAGTCGGGACGACACGCTGACGCTATGCGTCTGGTGAGCAGCCTCAATGAACGCAACGAATTCCATCTTGGCTTCTCTCGCAAGAACTCGCGGGGGCACGCCTTCGGGGAGAAATCCGCAGAAGCGGTATGGGGCGCGTTGTCAAAGAGCCAGGCGTCAATTTCCGGGCTGCTGCAGGACCTAGAAGATACATGCCTGCTAATCGAAGGCATCGGCCACGACATGATTAGCGACGCAGTTTGCAACATCATCCGGGGCCCACTTATCCGCTACACGCAAGACATGTGCGAGTACTACGGCGTTCCGCTTACCCCCGGCATTGCGTCAGGGCTTGTGTGGAATCCAGACGGCGAAAAGTGGGAGCAAAATCTAGTATCGCTTCCTATGGCAGGGAAATACGGCCACGTGGTGCTTGTGCCCAAGGTGCTCGTTCGCCACCGTCTTAGCTACCGATTCGACGAGTACTACCGGCACTACCTGATGCCTGAAATGCAGCAGGACGAAATCGACGCGCGAACCGGCCTCGTTGAACTTCTGAAGGACGGTACACCTCGCGTCACAAAGAAGAAGCTTTACAAGAAATATGGCGCAGGAAAGCTCGCAGTAGCCCAGCAGACCATCAAACGACCGCATGTGCTCAAGGAATATAAGGATGCAAAAGAAAAGAACTCCCCACCGCCGCTAGAGCACGAACGACTTGCCGAAGTTGAAGGCACGAAACCGCCAGACTGGAACAAGCTCCTTGCTGAATTGGCGGCTCTACCTGTCGGCAAGGATGACGCTACAGCATAGGAGAACGTAATCGAGCGCATCATTTCGGCGCTGTTCTATCCATCGTTGTGTCACCCGAAGAAGCAACCCCAGATTCACAACGGCCGAAAGCGTATCGACATCACGTACATGAACGACGCTCGCGGAGGATTCTTCAAATGGCTTGCAACTCACTACCCTAGCGCCTACGTGCAGGTCGAATGCAAGAACTATGGAAAGGAGATCGGCAACCCGGAACTTGACCAGATCGCCGGTCGCTTCAGCCCCGGCCGTGGACAGTTCGGAATGCTCGTATGCAGAAGCGTTCAGAACAGGAACAAGTTGACTGACAGTTGCCGCGACACTGCGAAAGATCAGCGCGGCTATATACTGATTCTTGACGACGCAGATATCGTCGCACTAGTGACCGCTGCAAGGGATCGGACAGACCTTCGACATGAGTTCACTTTCCTGCGCGACCGCTTCCGAGAAGTAACAAGCTAAGACCGCACTGACAAAAAGGGCCGGGCGATAGGACGAAACGAATCTGGCTGTGCCCGACCGGCCACGGATCGCTCCCGCTGGACTCGACACGCGAATCCATCCTCTGCGCGTCTCATGACATGATCAGGATTCGATTATTTCGCCTAGGATGTCTGGTATACGCCGCATAGGTTGAACGGACAGTCGAACTCGAGACGGAGACGCTATGGAGCCCGATTTCTGGCATCGGCGCTGGGTACACAACGAGATTGGCTTTCACGAGGGCACGGCCAATGCGCTCCTGGTGCGACACGTCGATGCGCTGGGGCTCGCTCCCGGCCAGCGCGTGTTCCTGCCCCTGTGCGGCAAGACGCGGGACATTCCCTGGCTGCTCCAGCGGGGCTGTCACGTGGCCGGTGCGGAACTGAGCCCGATCGCCGTCGACCAGCTCTTCGCCGAGCTCGGGGTGATCCCACAGATTTCTGCGACGACCAGCGTTGCGCACTACCGCGCCCCCGGCCTCGACGTCTTCGTAGGGGATATCTTCCAGGTATCCCGCTCGATGCTCGGCCCAGTGGACGCCATCTATGACCGCGCCGCGCTCGTCGCACTGCCCTCTGCGATGCGCCTGCGGTACGCGTCGCACCTCACGGCGATCACCGACACGGCACCTCAACTGCTGATCACCTTCGAGTACGACCAGCACCTCATGGACGGCCCGCCGTTTTCGGTCAGCGAGAAAGAGGTCCATCATCTCTACGCGGACCGGTACACCATCTCGCCCCTGGAGCGTGTAGCGGTACCAGGGGGTTTGAAGGGCCGATACCCGGCGACCGAGCAGGCCTGGCTGCTACGACGCGCTGGAACGTCCTGAGGGAGGTGCTGACACTCGCCGCCCGGGACCCTGCTGCGGGAAGGCCTGCGGTACGGAGCCTCGAGCCGCCTCCTGACCTCGATCAGGGCGTCAGGCCGAGCTGGAAATCATTCTCATTACCGTTTACATTGCAGGTCCGATCGCCAGCGGCGCTGTGCGGTCGGGGCTGACGCTGGCTTTACCGATACATGGCTTTCCGGACGGTCGATTCGCAGATGGGCGCGTTATCGAGCTATGCGGCCCACACGAAGGGCCGATCACTTCTTCTCCGCGCGCGGCGGCGCATTCTTTGCTGCGCGAGTCGGTCGCGTTGAGCCGGATGACGTCGAACTCTTTCCATATCCGGCCGCTGGCCTTCGCCGTGCTCGCCTGTTCGAGCGCGATGATGGCGTTCATCGCCATTATCGGTCCGGTCGTCCGCCAGTTGGGTTTAAGCGAGTGGCATGCCGGCCTGTCGGTCACGGCCGCGGGCGTGCTGTGGATGTTGCTCGCGCGCCCCTGGGGAGCGCTGAGCGATCGCATCGGCCGCAAGCCGGTACTGATGCGGGCGTTATTGGGCTTCGGTGCTGTCTATGTCGTGCTCGCGGTTTTCATCGCGAGAGGATTGGTTCATCCGCCGGCCCTGGCTATCTCGGCTTTCGTCGTGATTGGGACGCGCGCGCTCATCGGTGCCTTCTACGCGGCGATTCCTGTGACGGCAAACGCATTGATTGCGGATCACGTGGAGCCCACAGGTCGCGCCGGCGCAATGGCCAAACTCGGCGCGGCCGGTGCTCTGGGCCTCGTCCTCGGCCCGGGCGTCGGCGCGATGCTGGCACGCTACGGCTTGCAGTGGCCGCTCTATGCGGCGGCTCTGTTGCCCTGGATGGTCCTGCTTCTGCTATGGCTGCGCTTGCCGAGTGAAGCGGCGACGAACTCGTCCAAGCGCCCCCCTGCACCACTAGGCCTCTTCGATATCCGCTTGCGCCTGCCGATGGCCGCCGCCTTCGTGGCCATGGGATGCGTCACCATCGCGCAGGTCGTGGTCGGCTTTTTCGCGCTCGACCGTCTGGGATTGGATGCCGAACGCGGCGCCCAAGCCGCGGGGTACGCCCTCACCGCGGTAGGCCTCGCATTGCTGGTGGCGCAATCACTGCTGATGCGCGCCCGTACGCTGTCGGCGTGGCACTGTATAGCAACAGGGTCGGCAATCGCCGCCATCGGCTTCGGCGGCGCCGCTTTCAGTCACAGCCAAGCGACGTTGATCGCCGCATATGCCATTGCCGCTTTCGGCATGGGCTTCGTATTTCCTTCGTTCCAGGCTGCCGCCGCCAACGCCGTCGAGTCGCACGAGCAAGGTGCCGCGGCGGGTACGGTCGCCACTGCGCAAGGTCTCGGCATGATCGTAGGTCCGCTCGCGGGCGCACTGCTCTATCGGGTCTCTCCTGCGGTGCCATTCATTCTCGTTGCCGTCGTTCTCGCGGCATTGTCATTGAGCGCGATACGGGTGGCTCGCGCATGAGCATGCAACCGATGGAATATTCGCTTGCCTCTGGCGCGGCGCCGGCTGCGGCAACATCGTTGTTCGCGCTTTGGTCGGAGCAAACCAACATCCTCGGCAGCGGCAAGCTTGCTGCGCTCCCATCAGGAAACGCGGATAGTCTCGCCCGTCGCACAGCCGATTTTTTTGCCGCGCACTCCTCTGGTCCACAACTGTTGATGGGCGCATTGCCATTCGACCGGCACCAGTCCGATGCGTTGTTCCAGCCGCAGACGGCATCGCGCTTCGCGAGTTCGCGCGAACTGCTCGCCGCGCTGGGCTCCGGGTTGGCACCGGTACAATCATCGCAGCGCTGGCGCATCGATTCGGCACCCTCCCCGGCCGAGTACGCTGCTGCCGTCGCGCGGGCTGTCGAACTGATCGACGCTACCTCCGTGGACATGCCGCGGAAAGTGGTGCTGTCGCGCACCCTCCTCGTAAATGCGGATCATCCTCTGGACGTTCGGGAACTGGTCCGGCGCCTCTCGCAGGACACCAGCGTGACGACATTCGTCGTGCCGCTGCCGCCGGCGGCGAATGGACAGCCGCGCCGCCTCGTCGGCGCCACGCCGGAGCTGTTGATCGCCAAGACGGGGACTCAGGTCATCTCGCATCCCTTGGCAGGCTCTGCCCGTCGATATGCCGATGCGGCGGCGGACAGCGCATCCGCGAACGCACTGCTGGATTCGGAAAAGGATCAGCGCGAACATCGCGCCGTCGTGGAGGCCATTCTCGATACGCTGGCGCCCCACTGCAGCCAGCTGGCCGTGCCCAAGCATCCGACGCTGCGATCGACGGCCAGCATGTGGCATCTCGGCACACGCATCGAAGGCAGCCTGAAGGACAACTCCACACCCTGCACCGAATTGCTCTCGGCGCTGCATCCGACGCCGGCCGTGTGCGGCACGCCACGGCAATGGGCGCGCGATCTGATCAGTCAGCTGGAGCCCATGGATCGCGGATTCTATGCCGGCGCCGTGGGCTGGACCGACGCCGCTGGCGACGGCGCGTGGTACGTTTCCATTCGCTGCGCCGAAGTGAGCGGCACCGAAGCCCGGCTGTTTGCGGGCGCCGGCATCGTCAGCGGCTCCGATCCGGCCACCGAGACACATGAAACGGCGGCCAAGTTCGTCGCGATGCTCGAAGGGCTGGGTGTCGACCGCGCCACTGTGCAGCGTCTACTGGAAAGCTAACTATGAAGCCATTGCGCCAGACCTGGCCGGAAAGCTTCGCCGAGAAATATCGGGCCGCCGGCTATTGGCGCGGCGAAACTTTCAGCGGATTCCTGCGCGAGCGCGCCGCTTCGCATCCGGAGCGCATCGCCATCGTCGGCGGCGAAACGCGGTGGAGCTACGGCGAATTACTGACGCGAGCCGAACGCGCGGCCGCCGGCTTTCTCGCGCTCGGCCTGCGCCCCGGCGATCGCGTGATCGTGCAACTTGGAAACATCCCGGAATTCTTTTCCGTGGTGTTCGGACTATTCCGTGCTCGCCTCGTACCGGTCTACGCGCTGCCGGCGCATCGCCAGGTCGAAATCGCGCACTTCGCCCGCCGTTCCGAAGCGGCTGCCTATATCGCCGGTCCGACGCCGGATGGATTCGATTACCGGAAGCTCGCGCGTGCAGTTCAGGCCGAAGTACCGACATTGCGCCATTTGATTGCCATCGGCGCAGCGGACGATGTCATTTCCTTCGAGCAATGCATCGCCGACGCGCGTGGGGAGCTGCCGGCCGATGCCGCTCCCTCCGACGTCGCTTTCCTGCAGATCTCCGGCGGCAGCACCGGGCTGTCCAAGCTCATCCCGCGCACGCATGACGACTATATTTATAGCTTCCGCGCCAGCGCCGAAATCTGCCGCCTCGACGAGCGCAGCGTCTATCTTGCCGCACTGCCGGTGGCTCACAACTTTCCCATGAGCTCGCCGGGTGTGTTCGGCGCGCTGTACGCCGGCAGCCGCGTCGTGCTGAGTCCGTCACCGAGCCCAGAAACTGTCTTTCCTTTGATCGCGCGCGAGCGAGTCACGATCACTGCCGTCGTGCCGCCGCTGGCATTGTTGTGGATGCAGGCGGCGAGCCAGTCCAGCCCGGATCTCTCCAGCCTCGAAATATTGCAGGTTGGTGGAGCGAAATTCATGCCTGAGGCGGCACGGCGCGTGCGGCCGACGCTCGGCTGCACACTGCAGCAGGTGTTCGGCATGGCCGAGGGGCTCGTCAACTACACGCGCCTGGACGATCCCGAGGATCGTATCGTCGAGACGCAAGGCCGGCCGATCAGCCCGGATGACGAGATCCTGGTACTGGACGATCAGGGCCGGCCGGTCGGTGAGGACGAGCCGGGACACCTGCTGACCCGCGGGCCGTATACGATCCGCGCCTATCACAACGAACCGGGCGCCAACGCGCGGTCGTTCACCGAGGATGGTTTCTACCGCACCGGTGATATCGTCAAGCGCACCGCGGACGGCTACCTCATCGTGCAAGGCCGCGCGAGCGACCATATCAACCGCGCCGGTGAGAAGATCTCGGCCGAGGAGATCGAAGATCACCTGCTGGCGCATCCGCAAGTATTCGACGCGGCCGTGGTAGCGGTGCCGGATGAGTTCCTGGGCGAGCGCAGCTGCGCCTTCATCATTCCCAACGGCGACAAACCGCGGCCGATCCAGTTGAAAACCTGGATCCGCGAACGCGGTCTGGCCGAATACAAGGTGCCGGATCAATTCGTCTTCGTGGCGAACTTCCAGACCACCGCGGTGGGCAAGATCAGCCGCAAGGAGCTGCGCGCCGCCTTGCGCTCCGAACTGCTAGCGGCACGCCCCGCCCCGCCGTCGACCTGAGTCCTTCGAGACAAAAAGAAGATGGGCCTGCCCAAAATCGCAAGTTATCCGCTGCCGCTGGAGCACGAAGTGCCGCAGCCGCGCGCGCCCTGGCGCGTGGAACGAGCACGAGCCGCGCTACTCATCCATGACATGCAGCGCTACTTCGTCGATGTCTTCACTCCCGGGGTGGCGCCGATCGCTCCGGCGATAGAAAACATCGAGCGCCTGGCTGCACATTGCCGATCGCACGACATTCCCGTGCTATATACGGCTCAGCAGGGCGACCAGGACCGCCGAGACCGCGGCCTGCAAGCCGACCTGTGGGGACCGGGGATGAGTTCTGCTCCGGAGCAACAAGCCATCGTCGAACGACTCGCGCCCAAGAATGGCGACCTGGTATTGACCAAACATCGTTACAGCGCGTTTCAACGCTCCAACCTCGAACCGCTGCTGCGCGCACGCCGGCGGGATCAACTCATCATTTGCGGTGTCTACGCTCACATCGGTTGCCTGCTGACCGCGGCCGAAGCTTTTCAGCGCGATATCGAGCCGTTCCTGGCGGTGGATGCGCTCGCGGATTTCTCACGCGAAAAGCACGATCTGGCCGTGACTTACGCGGCGGAGCGCTGTGCTGTGCCGCTGACGACTGTTCGATTGCTGGAGGCATTGCGATGAACGATACCGTCCCATTGACGCTCGAGCGCCTGCGGGCAGACATCGCCGAGGTGCTGCACGAAGCGCCCGACGACATCGGCCTCGATGACAATCTCATTGACTTGGGCCTCGACTCGATGCGAGCGATGGCACTGGTCGTGCGCTGGAGCGAGACCGGCATCGAATATCAGTTCAGCGAATTCGCCGCGCAGCCGACACTGGCTGATTGGTGGCAGGTGGTCTCGCACCGGCAGGCCGCGCTCGCTTCCAACGACTGAAACCCGCATGAACCAGAGCCTGTCGCGCAACTCGATCGACACCGCTCCCGCCAGCGTGACGCTGACGGAAGCCCAGTCGGGGCTGTGGTATGCGCAGCGGCTGGATCCGGGCAATCCGATCTTCAACACCGCCCATGCCATCGAGATCCATGGAGCGCTCGACGTACCGGCGTTCGAGCGTGCCGTAAACGCAGCGGTTGCCGAGTCCGACGCGCTGGCGCTATGCATGGTCGATACGCCGTCGGGGCCGCGTCAGTACGTGGACGAAGCGCGGCGCCCATGGCTGGAGCGAATCGATCTATCGGATCAAGCCGATTCGGCGGAGACAGCACGCGAAGCCATGCTCCGCGATCTGCACACGCCCATCGACCCGACGCGTGACCCGCTGGCGGCGGAAAAACTCTATGCGCTCGGCGCGCAACAGTTCGTGTGGTACCAAAGAGTCCATCATCTGGCCATCGACGGCTTCGGCATGATCCTGCTCACCAACCGGATCGCCGAGCTGTATGCCGTCGAGATCGGTGCACTGGCCGCTGCCGGCCCGGCATTTCCATCCTGGCAGGTCGCGCACGCCGAGGATCAAGCCTATCGGAGCTCACCGCGACGGGCCGTAGATATCGAGTATTGGCGGCAGACATTCGCCACGCCTCCGGAGGTCGTCGGAATGTCGCCGGGACGTGCCGTCAGTGCGCATCGTTTTCATCGCACGGTGCTCTCGCTGCCTCCGTCGCTCACGGTGCGGTTGCGCAAATTGGCCGAGCAGGCGGCTGTTCCCTGGCCCGATGTGCTCACGACATTGGTCGCGACCTACTGCCAGCGAATGAGCGGCACTCCGGAAATCATCGTCGGCGTGCCACACATGGGACGCCTCGGCAGCGCTGCGGCGCGAGTGCCCGCGATGCTGATGAACGTGCTGCCCGTACGAATCGCGCCGGACGAGTCCGTTCCGCTCCCCGAGTTCTTGGTGGGTGTATCGAAAACGCTGGCGCGGGCGCGTCGTCACGGGCGGTACCGTAGCGAACAGCTGCGGCGTGATCTGGGCTTGCTCGGCGGTGCGCGTCGACTGTACGGCCCCATGATCAACGTGCTGCCTTTCGATCAGCCGCCGACGCTCGCCGGTGTCGATGTCAATCTGGAAGTGCTCGGCACGGGCCCCATCGACGACATCACCTTCACGTTTCGCGGCGATGCCATCGCTTCGTTGACGCTGGAAGTGGACTCGAATCCGGAGCTGTACTCGCCGGAGGCGACGCTCGGTCATGCACGACGCCTGCAATCCTTCCTCGATGCGGCCCTGGCAAAGGGGGCCTTGGCCGACATCCCCATCGCCAGCCCCGAAGAAGTCCACCGTTACGTCCATGCGGTGAACGCCACCGCGCACTCGATCCTTGCGCCCGCCACTCTAACCAGCCTCATAGAAGCATCGATGCAGCGGACCCCGGACGCGGCCGCAGTGGTCTTTGGCAACCGCACGCTTACGTATCGCGATCTCGACACCAGAACGGCTGCCCTGGCCGCGCAACTCGCGGAGCGCGGTATCGGCCCCGAAGACATTGTGGCGGTCGCCTTGCCTCGCTCGCTGGAACTGGTGATCGCGTTGGTGGCGATCTTGCGCGCCGGCGCGGCGTACCTCCCGCTTGACCTCGCGCATCCGCGCGAAAGGATCAGGCGCATCGTGACAGCCGCGCGTGCTCGTTGCGTTCTGGCCGCAAACAAAGATAGTCATCTGTTCGAAGATCTCGCGCCTGTCGTAACGAGCGACAGCTGGTCCACGAGCACCGACTCGTGGCATGCCGTTGCGCTCTCGCCGCGAAACGCGGCTTACGTGATCTACACCTCCGGCTCCACGGGCGAACCCAAGGGTGTGCTGATCGAACACGAGGCCATCGTCAACCGCCTGGAGTGGATGCGCGAGCACTACGATTTCACCGCCCGGGACCGGATCCTGCAGAAGACACCGGCCACCTTCGATGTCTCCGTCTGGGAGTTCTTCCTGCCGCTGACGAGCGGCGCCACTCTGGTAGTCGCGCCGCCGGATGCGCATCGTGATCCGCAGGCGCTCGCGGCGATCATCCGGGAGCAGCGCATTACCACGCTGCATTTCGTGCCGTCCATGCTGGCCGCCTTCTTGGACGAGCCGACCATCGCGGGCCTGAAGATCGCTCACGTCTTCTGCAGCGGCGAGGCCTTGCCCGCTGAGCTGCGCGACCGGTTCCACACATTGATCGATGCGCAACTGCACAACCTGTACGGCCCGACCGAGGCCGCGGTGGACGTGAGCTTCTGGCCTGCCTCGGCGCAGGACCGGTCGGCACCGGTGCCGATTGGCTTTCCGGTGTGGAACACGCGACTGTACGTTCTCGACGATGGCTTGCGTCCTGTGCCCGCCGGGGTCGCAGGACATCTCTTCATCGCCGGTGTGCAGCTCGCGCGTGGCTACCTCGGTCGGGCCGATCTGACGAACGAGCGATTCATTCCCGATCCATTCGTAGCGGGCGAACGCATGTATCGCACCGGCGACCTCGCCCGCTGGCGGCGGGAGGGTGCGGTAGTGTTTCTAGGCCGGTCGGACGACCAGATCAAGCTGCGCGGGCTGCGCATCGAGCTGGGAGAAATCGAAACGGCCATCGCCTCCTCGGGGTTCGCAAGGCATGTCGGCGTGATCACCCGTGAAGATCGCGGCGGCAGCCGCAAACTCGTCGCTTATCTCGTGCCGGCGGAGGGATACGACGAGGAGGCACTGCGGAAGCAACTGGCGAGGCGCCTGCCGGACTACATGCTTCCCGCCGCTTTCGTTACGCTCGACTCACTGCCCGTGAATCGCAACGGCAAGCTTGATCGTGCCGCATTGCCGGCACCGGATTTTCGCGACACCCAGCGCCGCCCGCCGCAAACGGATACGGAACGCGGCCTAGTCGCACTGTTCGCCGAAGTCCTCGGACTCGCGGAGCTTCCCGGCGTGGACGCCGATTTCTTCACGCTCGGCGGCGATTCGCTGCTCGCCGTGCACCTGATGCTGCGCATTCAGCAGCGTTGGGGTCACGATCCCGGGCTCGGCGCGTTGTTCGCACATCCCAGCGTCAGCGCGCTGGCGACCTTCATCGATTCCGGCACGCTGCTCGTCGATCACGGTTTGAGCCCGCTGATCAAGCTCGCCGCAGGCGACGCATCGCTGCCGCCGCTGTTCCTGATCCATCCGGCCGGCGGCATCGCCTGGTGCTATCGCGATCTTGCGAGATCGCTCTCGCCGCGACGCACCGTATACGGACTGCAAGCGCCGGCGCTGGATCCGCACGTTGCCGTTCCGGCCAGCATCGATGCGCTGGCCGCCGACTACACACAACGTATCCAAGCCGTGCGCCCGCACGGCCCGTACCACCTCGCCGGCTGGTCGGTCGGCGGCATCATCGCGCAGGCCATGGCGGCACATCTGCATGCCGCCGGCAGCGAGGTCGGGCTGCTGGCGCTATTCGATTCCTATCCCAGCGAATGCTGGCGCGCCGAGCCGGAGCCTGACGAGATCGCGGCTTTGCGCTCGCTGCTGTCCATAGCCGGTCACGATCCCGCCCAGCATCCGGAACTGATCACGCGCGAGAGTATCGTCGACTTCCTGCGCCGTAGTGGCAGCTCGCTCGGCTCGTTGCCGCCGGTAGTGATGGATGGCGTGATCCGTGTCGTCACCGATACCAACCGGCTGGTCCGTCAGCACTACCATGCACGCTACGACGGCACGCTGACTCATGTGCGCGCCGCGCTAGACCACACGGGTAGAAATCTGAAGCCGCAGCAGTGGGCTCCTTATGCGGCACAGCTGGATCTCATCGATGTGCCGTTCTTGCATCCCCAACTGACCGGCGCGGAGGCCAGTGTGCAGATCGCACGAGCGCTCGAACCACGCCTGGCCAATATGGACAAGAGGCACACCTGCTGATGCGCACCAGCGGAATCAAAGACAAGGTTGCGCTGGTCACGGGCGCCGGCGGCGGCATCGGCGCGGCAGTCGTACGTTTGTTGCTCGACGAAGGTGCACGTGTCGTCGCCACGGACCGCAATCGAGCGATGGTCAACCTAGCCGGAGAGCCTGCCGCACGCAGCGAAGCTCTCGACGTGCGCGACAGCGACGACGTCGAGGCCCTGGTGGAGCGCATCGAAAACGACTGGGGTCCGATCGACATCGGCGTCAACGTCGCCGGCATCCTGGCCACGACGCTCGTGACCCAGACCTCCGACGAATTGTGGGAGGAGGTCTTCGCCGTCAATACCCAGGGGGTCTTTCATGTGTCGCGGGCGCTCGCGCGTCGCATGATCCAACGCAGGCGCGGCAACATCGTGACCGTCAGTTCGAATGCCGCCGGCATTCCTCGCCACGGCATGGCAGCCTACGCGGCATCCAAGGCCGCCGCATCGATGTTCATGCGTTGCCTCGGCCTGGAGCTGGCGCCTCATGGCATTCGCTGCAACAACGTCGCGCCCGGCTCGACACTGACACCGATGCAAACCGGCATGTGGACGGATGCTCAGGGCGAGGCGCGCGTGATTGCGGGCTCGCTAGAAACGTTCAAGACCGGCATCCCGCTCGGCCGGATCGCGACGCCGGAGGACATCGCCAACGCCGTCGTTTTT
>JBDHQY010000020.1:0-12493 GCA_039807315.1 Steroidobacter sp.
GTACAAGGAGAAGTTCCTGCCGGTGTGGGAGCCACGCTACCTGGCGGCGCCCGGCGGGCTGGCCTTGCCGCGGGTGTTGTTCGACGTGACCACGCTGATCGCCGGCGGGCTCAAGGAGATCGTCGTCAAATGAGAGTCGTTGCATTGGGCCTGGCCGCGGTTGCCGGCCTGATCCTGTTGTCGGTGTCGCCGCACGCCTGCGCCCAGGATCCAACCGGAGTCGTCGCCAAGGACACGCGCCAGGAGACGTTCCAGTACGGCCGTTTCGGCACCGTGCACATGTACATCCCGCGCCAGATCAAGCACGTCGCGATTTTTGCCGACGGCGACGGCGGCTGGAATCCGGGCATCAACGACATGGCGCAGCTGCTCGCCAACGAGGACACGCTGGTCGCCGGCATCGACTCGCCGACCTATATCGCGGCGCTCAACAGTGCCCAGGACCGCTGCGTATACGTTGCGGCGGATTTCGAGAACCTGGCGCACGCCGTGCAGAAGCGCTATCAGCTCAAGAACTACATGGTGCCGGTGATCAGCGGCTATTCCTCCGGGGCGTCGCTGGCCTACATGGCGCTGGCGCAAGCGCCGCAGGGAACGTTCAAGGCCGGGCTCAGCCTCGGTTTCTGCAAGGACGTGGACCTGCATCGGCCGGTGTGTCGCGGACGGGGGCTGTCGACCAAGCCGGGTCCGCCGTTGCCGGGCACCCCGCAACCGCCGCAGCCGAGCACGGTGTTGCTGCCCATGCCCCAGCTGGCCGAAGCCTGGACCGTGCTGCAGGGCTTGACCGATCGGGCCTGTCCGCTGCCCGGCATCAGCGCCTTCACGCAGCAGATCCCCGGCGTCAACCTGATGCAGTTGCCCAAAGTCGGTCATGGCTTCGCGGTGGGCAAGAACTGGCATCCGCAATTCCAGTCGGCGTATCGCGAGTTGCAGCAGCCGGCGGCGGCGAACGCGCTGCCCGACAGCCTCGGCGATCTGCCGCTGGTCGCGCTGCCGGCGGGCGAGAAGAACTCGGATCGCTTGGCCGTGCTGCTCACCGGAGACGGTGGCTGGGCGGGGCTGGATCGCGAAGTGGCGGCCGGGCTGACAGCCGCCGGCATTCCGGTGGTGGCGCTCAATTCGCTCAAGTACTTCTGGCAGGCCCGCACGCCTGCGGGTACGGCAAGGGACGTTGAGCGCATCATCGATCATTACTCCCGTCAGTGGCAGCGCCGTCGGGTGCTGCTGGTCGGCTATTCCTTCGGCGCGAATGTTCTGCCGGCGGTCGTCAATGCGCTGGCTCCGTCCGTTCGTGCGCGTGTGGATTCGGTCTCGCTGATCGGGCTCGAGCCCAAGGCTGCTTTCGAGATCCGCGTCGCCGGTTGGCTCGGCCAGGCTACTGGTACCGCGCCTGTGCAGCCGCAGCTGGATGAGCTCGCCGCGGCGCAAGTGCCGGTGCTGTGCATTCGCGGTCAGGAGGAGAAGGACTCGCTGTGCGCCGCGCTCACGCAAGCGCAGGCTCAGGTGCAGCTCCTGCCGGGCGGGCATCATTACAACGGTGATTACGCGGCGCTGGTGCGCTCCATTCTGACCTTCCGGTCGAAGTGAGCGCGCTCGCATACACTGGCGATCGATACGACACCCAATGGTCTTTCGCAGGCATGGCTGTGCCGGTCCGATCGATGGGCAGCGTTTGAGGGTTTTCCTCAATCGATGCCCGCCGCGCGCCACAACACAGTTTTGACGCCGGCGTTGGCGCAATATTGCGAGCTGAGGGAAATCGATCGGCTATGTCACTGACCGAGACTTGCGAACAGTTGCTCACGGACGGCGCGGCCTGGAGCCGGTGGGTCATGGGTGGCGCTTCATGACGACTGCGCAGACCCTGCTGGATTCGTTCGCTGCGCTCGATGCTGTTGCCAGTGCGCTGCTGGTGGCGGGCGCACGCACGTCCGAGCGTCCGGTCGTTCATGCCAATCCGGCGTTCACCCGGCTCAGCGGTTACAGTCGCTCGACTGCGCTCGGGCGCGATGTGCTGTTTCTGACCGGCGGGCGCAGCGATCCCGAAGCCGTACGACAGTTGCGCGAGGCCGTGGACGCCGGCAAGCCTTGCATCGGTGAAGTCGTTCTGCACACCAATCATCATGAGCCGCTGCCGACGCGGGTGACGGTGCAGCCGGTGTGCGATGCGCACGGTGCGCTGGATCACCTGATCGTCACCATCGAGGACCTCTCGGGAATCTCCCGATTGCGCGATTCGTTGCGAGCCAGTACGGCTCGTCTGCAGGTTGCGACCGATTCGAGTGGCCTGTCCATGTGGGACTGGGACGTGACGCGCGATGAGGTGTACTACAACGAGCACTGGCGCATAGCGCTGGGTATCGATCCCAACGAGCTGCTGACGCGCACCGAGCTGCCGAGCCGGCTCATGCTGCCAGTCGACCAGCGGGCGGTGCTCGAGCAATTCGAGCAGCATTTTCACGGCGCCACCCCGCATTTCGAATGCGAGTACGCCCTGCCGACCGCTGCAGGCGAGATGAAATGGTTCGCGGCGCGTGCCGAAGTGGTACGCCGCGATCCGCATGGCAAGCCGCTGCGCGTGATCGGAGTCCTGCGTGACGTTTCAAGCCGCAAGCACGAATTGCAGAACGCAATGGAAGTGCAGGAGCGCTGGGAGCGTGCGGTGCGCGGCACGTTGGATGGCTTGTACGATTGGGATCTGCTCACCGGCCACGTCTGGTATGCGACGCGCTTTCGCGAAATCATCGGCTACGGAGCGGACGATTTTCCGGATACGTTCATGGCTTTCCAGAACGTGCTGCATCCGGACGATCGCATGCTGGTGCTGGGCAAGATCCGCCAGCACCTGGAAAACCAGAAGCCGCTGGATGTGCGTTGCCGGGTGCTGGCGCGCAACGGTGCTTGCCTCTGGTGTCGCATGCGCGGCCGGGCCGAACGCGATGCGGCCGGCCGGCCGTTGCGCCTGGCCGGTTCGATCAGCGACATCAGCGCGCAGATCGAGGCCGAGGAGGCGTTGCATCGCAGCCAGGATTTCTACGGCACGATCCTGGATTCGCTGCCGCTGCTCATTTCCTATGCCGATCGCGGCGAGCGCCTGGTGTACGCCAACCGCCCGTTCCAGGAATTTTTCCAGCTATCGCTTGCCAGCCGCCGCGGTTATCCGCTCGGCGACGTGCTCGGCGAGCATCGCTACGGCGCCATCGGGCCGTACTTCCGCCGCGCGTTGCAAGGAACGATGGTCGAGGCGCAGGGGCGCTTTCGCGACCCGCAGGGACGGTCCGTCGATATCGAGGCCATTTTCGTTCCGCATCGGGATCCAGTCGGTGATGTCCAGGGCTGCTTCGTCGCCGCGCGCGACGTGACCGAGAAGCGCCAGCTCGAGGCGGAGTTGCACCAGAGCCAGAAGATGGAAGCGGTGGGCCAGCTGACCGGCGGCGTTGCGCACGACTTCAACAACCTGTTGTCGGTGATCGTCGGCAATATGCAGCTGCTGGCGCGCTCGCTGGGCGAAAGCCCGCGCCTGCTGCAGCAGGCCGAAGTTGCTTTGAAGGCCGCCATGCGCGGCAGCGAGCTCACGCGGCGCTTGCTGGCCTTTGCCCGGCAGCAGGTGCTGGAGCCGAGAGTGGTCGATATGAACGTGCTGATCGATGGCATGTATGAATTGTTGCGCCGCTCGCTGGCCGGCGACATCGAGATCCGCCTGGCCCTCGAACCGGCCCTGTGGGCCGCCCGGGTCGATCCGGGGCAGCTCGAGAACGCCGTGCTGAACCTGGTGATCAATGCACGCGACGCCATGGCCGAGGGCGGTGGGGCCATCACGATCACGACCGGCAACCGTTCCGTGGCCGCCGAGCCGGACAGCGGCGTGCCGCTCGGCCAGGACGGGATCCGGCCGGGCGACTACGTGGTTCTGGAAGTCAGCGACAGCGGCGTCGGCATGGCGCCCGAGACGCTCCAGCGCGTGTTCGAGCCGTTCTTCACCACCAAGGATGTCGGCAAAGGCAGTGGCCTGGGGCTGCCCATGGTGTACGGTTTCGTGCGGCAATCCGGTGGCCATGTCCGCATCGACAGTACCGTGGGCAAGGGCACGACGGTGCGTCTGCTGCTGCCGCGTACTCAGGATGATGTCGGCCCGGCCCGTGAAGCGTTTGCGGAGTCGGACATATCGGGCGAATTGCCGCAGGGGCGCGAGACCATCCTGGTGGTGGAGGACAATGCCGAGGTGCGCGCCACGGCGCTGGCCATTCTCGGTAGCCTGGGCTATCGGCTGCTGCAAGCCACAAATGGCTATCAGGCACTCGAACAAATCATGCAACATCCGGATATCGCGCTGGTGTTCTCGGACGTGATGCTGCCTGGCGGACTGCCCGGCACCGGCCTGGTGGAGAAATTGCGGGAACGACGTCCGCAGCTGAAGGTGCTGATGACCTCGGCGTTCAGCGAAAGCGGTGTCTTGAGCCGCGGCCTGCTGGATGGGTCGCTGGAGCTGCTGACCAAACCGTATCGAATAGAGGATCTCGCGCGCCGCGTGCGGGCGATCCTGGATGGAAAAGAGGAGACCAAACGTGTCCCGGCGTGAGCGCAATCTGGTGCTGGCGGTCGATGACGAGATCGACTTTCTGGAATTGATCGTGCAGATCGGCGAAGGCGTCGGCTGCGATGTGATTACGGCGGAAAGCGCCGCGGCCTTTCGCGAGCAGCTGTCGCGGCGGCAGCCGTCGCTGATCCTGCTGGATCTGCAGATGCCCGGCATGGACGGAGTGGAGGCGCTGCGTTACCTGGGGCGCATCGGCACCACTGCCGGCATCCTGCTGGCCAGCGGCATGGATCAGCGCGTGCTCACCAGTGCGCGCCAGCTCGGCGATCAGCTGGGGCTGAACATGCTCGGCACCCTGCAGAAGCCGGCCATGCTGGAAGATATCGAAGCGCTGCTGTCGAAGCACATCCAGCCCGGCGAACGCCTGTCGGTGGAGGATCTGCGCCGCGCCATCGAGGAGCACGAGCTGGTGGTCCACTACCAGCCCAAGCTGGTGCGCAGCGCCAGCGACTGGCAGGTCCGCAGCGCCGAGGCGCTGGTGCGCTGGCGTCATCCGCGCCTGGGCCTGCTGTATCCGGGCGAGTTCCTGCCGCTGGCCGAGCAGTCGGGCCTGATCGTGGGCGTGACCGATTTCGTGCTGACCGACGCCATTCGCCAGGTCGGCCACTGGCGCAAGCGCGGCCTGGACCTGGGGGCTGCCGTGAACCTGTCGCCGCGGCTGGTGCAGGACCTGGAGTTTCCCGATCGGCTGGGACTGATCCTGCGCGAGTTCGATGCGAGCGCCGAGCAGCTGACCCTGGAAGTCACGGAAGCGGCCTCGCTGGACGATCCGGAGCTGGTGATGGACATCTTCACGCGGCTGCGGGTCAGGGGCGTGGGCCTGTCGCTGGACGATTTCGGCATCGGCACCTCCTCGCTCACGCAGCTGTACAAGATGCCGTTCAGCGAAGTGAAGATCGATCGCTTGCTGGTCGGCGAGGTCAATCAAGGCAAGGCGGCCGCGACCGTGGTGCGCGCCATCATCGAGCTGGCGCACAACCTCTCGCTCACTGTCTGCGCCGAAGGTGTGGAAACCTCACCGGTGTTCGAGTTCCTGGAACAGGCTGGCTGCGACGCGCTGCAGGGCGACTTCGTCGCGCAGGCCATGCCGGCGGGCGAGATCGAATCCTTCGTCGACGTCTGGAACGGCAGCGGTCACGCGCTGGCGCCGGTGATGAGGGAATAGCCGCCCTCCGTCGTTGCCTGCAAGCGGGAATCCGTCTGCCGCATCCGCTCGGCTGGATTTCCACTTGCGCGAGACGGCTTCCCGCCTCCGATCAATTCGAGAGCAGCGGCTATGCCGGGCGCTCGCCTGACTCGGGGAGCGTCTCAGATCGCGCGGCGCAGCTTGTCCTTCGCTTCCCGCAACAGGTGCAGCGGCGCCGAGAGCACGATGCGCGTGCCCCGGTCGGGTTCTTCGAAACTGATGCTGCCGCCCAGCATGCGAGAACGGTATTCCATGATCTTCAGCCCCATCCCCGGCCGGCCCTGCGCCAGTCCCGCCGACAGGCCGATGCCGTCGTCGGTGATGGACAGCTGGAGTTTGCGGCCGGTGGTGCGTAAATCGATGGCGATGGACTTTGCGCGCGCATAGCGTGCGGCGTTGGTAGTCGCCTCCTGAGCGATGCGATACAGATGCGTGGCTGCGCCTTCCTCCAGGTCTGGCAGTTTCTGGCCGCCGTTCGAGAACGTGCATTCCAGGCTGTACATGTCGGTGCAGCGCGCCGCCAGATGTTTGAGCGCCTCGGGCAAGCCGCCGCGCTCCAGGTTGACCGGCGCCAGGCCGCGCGCCAGCGAGCGGGTACTCTGAATCGCGCGCGCCAACAGATCGCTGATCTTGGCGATCTGCGGCGAGTATTGCTGCGCCTCGCGCGTCAGTTGCATCTCCAGCCCCTTCAGCAGCAGCGACAGGCCGGTGAGCTCCTGACCCAGGCCGTCGTGCAGATCGCTGCCGAGGCGGCGCTGCTCGCGGTTGGAGATTTCCAGGATCTCCTGTTCCAGCGCTTTCTGCGCGGTGACTTCGCGTACAGTGCAGACCAAGCCGACGACCGTGCCGTGATCGCGCAGTGGCACATGTGTGAAGGTGAACCAGCGTACCGAGCCGTCCGGCGCGATCCAGGCACGCTCCTGGTCGGTGAGTGTGCGGCCGCTGCGGATCGTGGCGGCAGCCTGCGTCTCGATCTCGAGGATGGTTTCTTCCGGCCATACTTCGGAGAGGCGTTTGCCGAGCACTTCCTCGCGCTTGCGGTGCAGCGTGTCGAGCAGAGCGCGATTGACCACGGTGAGCCGGTTGTTCGTGTCGATCGCGTAAACGATCTCCGGCAGGCTGTCGATGAGCGTGCTCAGCAGCAGGCGGTGCTCTTCCAGTGCGCTTTCGGCTTCGCGTCGCTCGCGTCGCTCGCGTGCTTCGGTGAGCGCGCGCGTGACCACCGCCGGCAATCGTTGCAGTCGATCTTTCAGCACGTAGTCGGTGGCGCCGCTTTTCAGGGCCTCGATGGCGCGTTCCTCGCCGAGCGATCCGGAGACGAAAATGAACGGCACGTCCGGTCGTCGCTCCATCACGATCCGCAGCGCCGCCAGCCCGTCGAATCCCGGCAGTGTGTAGTCGGCCAGCACCAGATCGGTCGATCGGTCGTTGCCGCTCAGCGCCTGCAGAAAATCCTGACGCGAGGTCACGTGCGCCCACTCGACCTCCAGGCCGTTGCGAGCCAGCTCCAGCTGGATCAGCTCGGCATCGTTCGGATCGTCCTCCAGCAGGACGAAACGCAGCGGTGCAAGGGCTTCCTTTTTCATGCGTGGCGGCAAAGTTCCGGGTGAAATCCTTAACAGGAATCTTTGACAGGCAGGAGCGCCTGTTGGCTCAACTAAGCTATCACTGATGCAATCACTGTGGAAAATGGCGATTGCCGGCGACTTGTGACCCAGCACACTTCGAGCTACAACGCCCGCGGCAGGGTCGGGGCGGCGTTTGCACCGCGCCGCACAGGATAGGCGCTTACGCAGCTGCGTGACACCCGGGGGGCGATACGCATGACGGAGCTGACACGGATCGTGATCATCGACGACCACCCTTTCGTTCGCGAAGGCCTGAAGCAGTTGTTGGCGGGAGAGGCCGAGTTCGCGCTGGTGGGCGAGGCTTCTTCCATGAAGGAGGCGCAGCCGCTGCTGCAGACGGCTGCGCCGGATGTCGCCGTGGTCGATCTCACGCTGGGTTCGGACGACGGTATCGACCTGGTGCGCTGGATACGCGAGAACCATCCCGACACCCGGGTGCTGGTGCTTTCCATGCAGGAAGAAGCGCTGTACGCGGAACGGCTGTTGCGCCTGGGTGTGAGCGGCTACGTCATGAAGAATGTCGCCGGCACCGATTTCCTGGGCGCCTTGCGGAAAGTGGCGCGCGGCCAGCGCCATGTCAGTTCGGCCATGGGCGAACGGCTGCTGAGCCAGATGGCGCGCGGGCGGGTCCCCGGACCGGATGAGGACCCGGTCTCTTCGCTGACCGAGCGGGAGCTGGAAGTCTTCCGGCTGATCGGCGCCGGGATCAGCACCCGGGAGATTTCCCAGCGGCTCGAGCTGTCGATGAAGACCGTCGATGCGCACCGCCGCCACATGCGCGAAAAACTCAATTTGCGTTCCACCAGCGAGCTGATCCGCTACGCCACTCAATGGGTGGCCGATCGCGGCGCCGCTTGAGCGGCTCACCGGCAACGTCGCAGGAAGCTGCGGTCCGGCATCTGCAATGCCCGCGGCTGGCGTGTCGGCGCCACGGCGTAACCCGTTGGCGAAAAAGGGCGATGCAGAGAGATGTTGCTGCCGCATTGGGCCGCTGGGGCGGAGCCAGCCGCCCCTGACATTAGGGGATTACCCGATGTTCCCTACAGACCTTGTCCAACAAGATGCCCTCCCTGTTTGCGCTGCAGTCTCATTGATGGTCGATGTGGACGCACCGGCGAAACCAATGACTTGAAGAAAACGATGCGCTCCCTGACCGCCCACCCCGAGTCCCGCAGGGAGGACCCTGCCGGGTCCAGCGCAGCTGCGTGCGGCTGCGCTCCGGCGGTGGAAGATCCGCTGTCGGGCGTCGAGGAGCTGCGGCAGGTGCTGGGTTCCCTGCCGGATCTGGTGATGGTGCTCGACTGCGAGCTGCGGGTGCGCTTCGTCAGCCGCGATATCCAGGGGTATGAGTCGCGGCAGATGGAGGGCATGCCGGTGGACCAGCTGCTTCCCGGCAATCTGCACAGCACCGCCGTGCCGATCATGCGGCAGGTGCTGGCAACCGGCCAGAGCGACGGCTGTAGCAGCGAAATCGAGGACTTTCCAGGCAAGAAGCGGCATTTTGGCATCCGGGTCGTCCCTATCCGGCGCGCCGGACGCATCGTCGGCCTGACGCTCAATGCGGTCGAGACCACCGAGCAGGTGCGTGCCGAACGCGCCATCGCCACGCAGGCGCGCATGATCGACTCGATGCTGGAGGGCGTGGCGGTCATCGACCAGCACGGGGTCATCGAGATCTCCAATCCGGCCTTCGATGCTCTGTTCGGCTATCTGCGCGGCGAGCTGATCGGTCAGGAAATGAGCCAGCTGGCCGGCTGGCCCTTCCAGCACCGCGACCGCTGGCAGGCCGCGGCCGCCGAGGCGGCGGCCTCGCCCGACAACTCGATGGTGCTGGAATTCGATGGGCGGCGCCGCAACGGCCAGCACTTTGCCGCCGCCGGCGTGCTCTCCGGATTCGACGTTGCGGGCCGCAACCGCAGTCTGGTGGTGCTGCAGGATGTGAGCGAGCGCAAGCAGCTGGAGCGCGCCGTCCTGCAAGCGGTGAATCGTGAGCAGTACCGCATCGGCAACGATCTGCACGACGGCCTGGGCCAGGAGCTGACCGGCATCGCCCTGATGCTGCGCGGTCTGGCCGGCCGGCTGACCACGGAATATCCGCCGATCCTGCCTGAGATCGAGGGCATCACCCGTCTGGTGAGCAGCGCGATCGAAAGCACGCGTGCATTGGCGCGTGGCCTGTCACCAGTGAATCTCGAACGCGGTGGATTGCAGGATGCGCTGGAAGGCCTGGCGATGCATGCGACCGAGCTCTACGGCGTGCCGACGGTGTTCACCCATCGGCTGCCCGGCAATCGGGTGCTGAATCCGGAGCTGGCCAATCATCTTTACCGGATCGCGCAGGAAGCGGTACGCAATGCAGTACGCCACGGGCACGCGCGGTCTATACGACTGCATCTGAGTGCGGTGCGCGCTAAGGTGCGGCTGGCGATCACGGACGACGGTATCGGCATGCCGGCCGAAGCAATGGACGCAGCAGGAATGGGCCTGAAGATCATGCGTTATCGTGCACGCATTCTCGGCGGCGAGGTCAGCTTCGAGGCGGCCGAGCCCAGCGGGACCCGCATCGTATGCGAATGCCCATTCGAAGCCGACCGCGGCGGCGCGTCCCGCCCGCGGGCGCGCGCCCGGTCGGCCAAAGCGGCCGACTGAATTCCCTGTTTTTTCGTGAAGGAGTAATGCAATGAGCCTTGGGCCTACCCTGTTCAAGACCGTCCACAAGCCGCCGACCGGTGTGCCGAAGGATCGCAAGCGTCGCGTGCTGATCGTGGACGATCACCCCATCGTGCGCCAGGGCCTGCGCCGCCTGATCGAGGCCGAGGCCGACCTGGAAGTGTGCGGCGAGACCGAAACCGCGCGCGAAGCCAAGTCGATGATCCGCGAGCTGGAGCCGGATGCCGTCATCGTCGACGTCTCGCTCAAGCAGGGCGACGGCCTGGAGCTGGTGAAGGACGCCCGCGCCCACTATCCATCGCTGCCGCTGCTGGTGCTGTCGATGCACGACGAGGCCATCTACGCCGAGCGCATGCTGTCGGCCGGCGCCAACGGCTACATCATGAAGCAGGCCGCCTCCGACCAGTTTCTGATCGCGTTGCGCCGGGTGCTGGAAGGCGGCATCTACGTCAGCGAGGCGGTCGGCAACAGCATGATCGAGAAGTTCGCCTCGGGCGGCGCCTATATCTCGGCCAACCCCATCGACAGCCTGACCAACCGCGAGCTGCAGGTGCTGCACATGATCGGCAAGGGCCTGTCCACCCGGCAGACCGCCGAAGCGCTCAACCTGAGCGTCAAGACCGTGGAATCGCACCGTCAGCGCATCAAGCGCAAGCTGTCGTTGCGCACTTCGGCCCAATTAATGCAGTACGCCGTGAACTGGTACGCAGGCAGGGAGCCCGGCCCGAAGGCATGATTCACCGCAGGACATGAGCTGGAAAGGACCGCGGTGAGCTTCCTGCAACAATTGCTCCAACCGATTGTGGTCGCAGGAGTCATCGCGGGTGCCCTGCTGGCCGGCGTACCTGCCTTCTTGGCATGGGTGTCGCTGCGCCGCTCGCGGGCACGACTGACGCAGCGGCAGCAGGAGCTGGCCGATACCTATCGTCGCAATCACGCCATCGTCGAAGCCTCCGGCGAGGGCGTGCTGGAGCTCAACAGCGCCGGCCTGGTGCGCTACGCCAACCCCGCAGCCGCCAAGCTCCTCGGCTACCTGCCCGAGGAGCTGCCCGGCCTCGACTACAAGGTGCTCATCAACGACGACGGCGAAGGCTCCGGCGAGGTCGTGCGCCGCGTGCGTTACACCACCGACATCAAGCGCGGCGTAGGGGCGCTGCTGCGCCGCAAGGACGGCCAGCGCCGGCCGGTGGAATACCGGATCGTTCCGGTGACCGAAGGCAACGGCTACATCGGCACGGTGCTGACGTTCCGCGACGTCAGCGATCGGGTTCGCCTCGACAGTCTGTTGCGCGACATGCAGAACACGGCGCAGATCGGCGGCTGGGAGTACGACGTCGGCGAGCGCAAGGTCCATTGGACCGACGTGGTGTTCTCCATCTTCGACCTGCCGCTGGATCATCGGATCGATCTCACCCTGCTCAAGTCCTACCTGCTGCCCGAGGACATCCCGCAGCTCTCCGCCGCGGCGGCCGGCATCATCAAGACCGGCAAGACCGTCGACATGCAGCTGCGTCTGCAGATCAGGCGCGGCCGGGTGATCTGGGTGCGTGTCATCGCCAAGGCCGAGCGCCGCGGCGGCACGACCGTCCGCCTGCACGGCACCATCCAGGACATCACCGAGCGCGTCATTGCCGAACGCCAGGTGCTCGAGACACGCGATTTCTACGAGCTGACGCTCGACGCCATGCCGACGCTGGTGATGTACACCAACCGGGACGGTGTGTTGACGTACGTGAACAGGGCGGTGGAAGAGTGGATGGGGCTGTCACGCGCGGACTGCATCGGCAAGCAGATGATGGACATCATCACGCCGCAGGCTTACGCAGCCCTCGCAGAGCACATGTCGGCGGCGTTGCGCGGTGAAGCCGGCAGCACCACCCACAGCACGACACGGCAGGGCGGCACCCGTGAGTGGCAAACCCATTTCGTACCCGAGTTCGCGCCCGATAGTCCCAACGGTGCCAAGGGCGAAGTGCGCGGCTTCTTCTCCATCTCCCACGATCTGACCGAGTTCAAACGCCTGGAGTCGCGTCTGCTGCAGGCTCAGAAGATGGAGACCATCGGTCAGCTCACCGGCGGCATTGCGCACGACTTCAACAACCTGCTGGGCGTGGTGCTGGGCAACCTGCAACTGCTGGAGCGCGCCGTCGTCGACAACGCGGGACTGGCTCGCAAGGTGCACACGGCCATGCGAGCCGCGGTGCGCGGGGCGGATTTGACGCGGCGTCTGCTGACGTTCGCACGCCGGCAGATCCTGGACCCCAATGTGGTGGACCTGAATCGTCAGCTGGGCGGGCTGGCCGATCTGATGCAGCGTACGCTGGGCGAATCGATCGAAGTGCGCATGGTGCAGACGCACGATCTGTGGCACACCCGCGTCGATGCCGGCCAGTTCGAGAACGCCATCCTGAA
>JBDHQY010000021.1:0-11928 GCA_039807315.1 Steroidobacter sp.
CACCACCTCGACCTTGCCGGGCGCGACGCCGGTGGGCTGGGCCGGCACCAGCTTGACGTAGTTGGTGCCTTCCTTGAACTTCGAGGAAGTCGGTGCCGTGGTCGCCGCACCGCCCAGGCGCAGCGCCGGCTGAACCGTGTTCGAGGCGGTCGCTTCCGGTGCCGGCGGAGCGTCGTCGGTTTCGCTGATCGACTCGGCCGGCGGTGCCGTCTGCTCGGCACCGGCTGCGGTTGCGGGCTGGTCTGCGGGAGCCGCCTCGGGTTCGGAAAAGGTTTCGGCTGCGGCGGCCGGTGCCGAGGGTTGCTCGGCGGAAGCGGGCGGCTGCTTGTTGCCGCACGCGGCGAGAGCGGTGAGAAGCAGCAGCGAAGCAAGGAAAGCGCCGGGTCTGTTCACTTGAATACCTCTTCCTTCAAACGGGAGCCGAAAGCGCCGCACCGGGCGGCTTCGCGTCAGCGCAGCCCCTGCACGTAAGACGCGACCGCAGCGATCTGCTCATCGGAAAGCGCGTGGGTGACGCCGCGCATCATCTGATTCTGGTCGGTCTGGCGGGTTCCGCTGCGATAGGCCTTCAACTGCTCTGCCACGTAAGTGGCATGCTGACCGCGGATGGAGGGGTATTGCGCGGCCGGATTGCCGTGGCCGGTCGGGCCGTGGCAAGAGCCGCAGGCGGCAATGCCGGTGTTCGCATCGCCGGCGCGATACAGGTGCTGGCCGAGCGAGACCTTGGACGGCTCGGCCTCCAGTCCGTTGCCGATCTGCGAGGAGAAATAGGCGGCCAGATCGTCGATGTCGGCGTCCGACAGCGGCGCCGCCATCGGCGACATCAGGACGTTCTGGCGCGCGCCGCTCTTGAAGGCCTTGAGCTGCTTGATGATGTAGGCGTCGTGCTGGCCGGCGATGTTCGGCCATTCGGGATTGACGCTGTTGCCGTCCACCCCATGGCAGGCCACGCAGGTGGCGGACTTGGCCTGACCGGCTTCGGCGGAACCCTCGGCGAAAGCGGGCGCACTCAGGTACAAAGCGCCCAGCGCGGACAACACGGCAATCGACAGCTTCATCAGTGACACTCCAGAACTTTTTCCGGGACTTTTTCTCGAGTCGCGGGGCTCATTAGGACCCGTGAAAACGGGTCCCAAGGTAAAAGGCGCGGAATTGTACACTACGGCCCGCTCGATCCGCCTGTATCCCTCTGTATCCATTGCATTCGCAGGTCCCGATGTCCCAGTTCCCCGAAGCCCGCTTTCTGCTCAGTGCCTGGCAGCCCCGGCAATTTCCCGCCGACGACGGCGTCGAGGTGGCTTTCGTCGGCCGCTCCAACGCCGGCAAGTCCAGCGCCCTGAACGCCATCACCGGGCGTCGTGACCTGGCCCGCACCAGCAAGACGCCGGGACGCACCCAGCTCATCAATTTCTTCGCGCTGCAGCCGGGGCAGCGCCTGGCGGATCTGCCGGGCTACGGCTATGCGAAGGTGCCGGCGGAGATGCAGCGACACTGGCGCGAGCTGATGGGCCGATACGTCGAGACACGCGCCTCGCTGGCCGGGCTGGTGGTCGTCATGGATGCGCGCCGGCCGCTGACCGATTTCGACTGGCAGATGCTGAGCTGGAGCCGCGAGCAGTCCCTGGCCACGCACCTGCTGCTGACCAAGGCGGACAAGCTGAATCGGGGCGAAGCCCAGTCCACCCTGAAAAAAGTGCTGGCGGAAACGGCTGGCACCGCGACCGCCCAGCTTTTTTCGGCGGTGACCAAGGTCGGCGTGGACGAGGCCCGCGGCTGGGTGCTGGCTGCATTGGCGCAGCAGCGGCACAGAGACGAATAGGACGGGCAAAAAAGAACCCCGGCGGCTCGGAGAGCCACCGGGGCAGTTGTTTACCCGGCATGGGGATGGACCGGGCAACCATCCACTCAGGGAGGTCAGCGGATGGGAGCGTCCTGGCCGACGCTCGAGAGTTGAGACGCGCAGTGCCGCAGAAAGTTCCACCTGCATCGACGTCGGCCGGTCAGTAGAAACACTGTTGAATTCAGGTGCTTAGCTCCGACTCGGAGGGTCGATCAAGCGTGCTTTGGCGGCCACAGCGAAAGCGGTTCGAAGCGGCTGAAAAAGCCATCTTGTGGTGCCGTCGCAACGATTTGGGCCGGACGAACGGGCCACGGGCGACCCGTTCGTCGGTAGGCCGGAGCCTGCGCAGATTAAAAAAACGTATAGGTCGCGCCGATGGAGAACAGGTTCAGGTCGTCCAGGTGATCCACGTCGAAGACCTCGTATTCGGCACGCACACTGAGGCTCAGCAGCCGGAACTGCACGCCCACGCCATAGGCCAGGTCGGTGCCGTCGCTCTTGAACGCGTCGCCCAGGCCGCGCAGCTTCACCTTGGTGTCGGAGTTGACCAGGCCCGCCTTGGCGAACAGGTCGACCGGGCCTACTGGCAGGAATCCGACGGCAAAAGCCGAGATCGCGTTGCCTTCAGCCTGGTATGTGCTGTTCTTTGCCTTGCCGAAATCGACATAGTTGAGCTCCACGCCGAGCCAGTCCAGCGGCCGCAGGCCGGCGATCAGCTTGAAGCCGGTGTCGTCGCCGTCGATCCGCACCGGGTGCTGCTTGATGTCGACATTCGAGCGCCCGACGCTGGCTCCCAGATAGAAGCCGTTGTCGGCCGCGTTCGCGCTGCCTGCCAGCGTGCCCAGACCCGCCAGGACCGCTGCGAAAAGAATCGAACTACGCATGTCGCCTCCGTGAAGTGTTGGTCAGATCAGCAAAATCGTTTCTGCAGAAATTGAGTTGCAGTGGGGCCGGCATATGCCCACCTCGGATTTTGAGGAGCCGGCCTGGAGATGGTTTCCCCCAGCGCCAAACGCACCATCGGCGCCCGTCAGTGCGCTTCGTCCCAGTTGTCGCCGATGCCGACATCGACTTTCAAGGGGACGCTGAGCTCGGCGGCACCGCTCATCAGCGTGCTCGCCATTGCAATCAGTTCATCGCGAGCTTCGTTGCTCGTTTCGAAGACCAGTTCGTCGTGCACCTGCATGACCAGGCATGCGTCGATGCGTGCATCGGTCAGCCATCGATCCACGTCGATCATCGCGCGCTTGATGATGTCGGCTGCGGTTCCCTGCATCGGTGCGTTGATGGCGGCGCGCTCCGCGCCTTGCCGCAAAGCCGCGTTGCGCGAATTGATTTCGTTCAAGTACAGACGTCGCCCGAACACGGTCTCGACGTACCCGCGAGTGCGCGCCAGCTGGCGAGTTTCTTCCATGTAGCGGCGTACGCCCGGATAGCGTTCGAAATACAGATCGACGTACTTCTGCGCCTCGCCGCGCGGAATGCCGAGCTGACGCGCCAGGCCGAATGCCGACATGCCGTAGATCAGTCCGAAATTGATCGCTTTGGCCGAGCGCCGCTGGTTGGCTGTGACCTGTTCGAGCGGCGTGCCGAACACTTCAGCCGCGGTTGCCTGGTGGATGTCGCGCTCTTCGGCGAAGGCGGCGAGCAGGCCGGTGTCCCCGGACAGGTGCGCCATGATGCGCAGCTCTATCTGCGAGTAGTCGGCGGCGACGATGCACCGGCCCGGCGGCGCGATGAACGCCTGCCGGATACGGCGGCCCTCGGGCGAGCGGATCGGGATGTTCTGCAGGTTCGGCTCCTGCGACGACAAGCGGCCCGTGGCCGCGACCGCCTGGTGATAGGACGTATGAACTCGTCCGGTCGAGCGGTTGATCTGCCCGGGCAGCTTGTCGGTATAGGTGGATTTCAGCTTGGCGAAGCCGCGGTACTCCAGGATCAGCCTGGGCAGCTCGTAGCTCGCCGCCAGCTCTTCCAGCACCGATTCGGCGGTGGAGGGCTGGCCGGTGGGTGTCTTGCCCAGCACCGGCAGACCCAGCTTGCCGAACAGCACTTCCTGCAGCTGCTTGGGGGACTCCAGCGAGAACGGTCCACCGGCGACGCCGTGCGCCTGCGCTTCCAGCTCGCGCATGCGCGTGGCCAGCTCGTTGCTCTGCTGCCGCAGTTTGCTGCCGTCGATGAGCACGCCGCGCTGCTCCATGCGCAGCAGCACGCCGACCAGCGGCAATTCGATCTGTTCGTACAGCGCTCTGAGCGTGGGCTCGGCTTCGAGCTTCGGCCACAACGTCCGATGCACTTGCAGCGAAACGTCGGCGGCCTCGGCCGAATAGGCTGCTGCCGTTTCGATGGCGGCCTGGTTGAAGCCGATCTGCCTGGCACCCTTGCCGACCACGCTTTGGTACGGGATCGTTTCGATGCCCAGATAGCGCCTGGCCACTGCGTCCAGGTCGTGGCGCGGCGTAGCCGTGCTGTTCCAGACGTAGGACTCCAGCATCACGTCGAAGCGCATGCCGCGCAGATCGATCCCGTGACGCCTGAGCACGTGGCCGCCGTACTTGAGATTGTGGCCGAGCTTGGCGGGCCGTTCGTTTTCGAGCAGCGGTTTGAGCAATGTCAGAACGGTGTCGCGCGACAGCTGCGTCGGTGCCCCGGGGTAGTCATGCGTAACCGGCAGGTAGGCGGCATTGCCGGGCTCGATCGCAACGGCGATGCCGACGATCTCGCCCTGCATGTAGTCGGACGAGGTCGTTTCGACGTCGAGTGCCATGATCTCGGCCGCTTTCAGCCGCTCCAGCCAGGCCTGCAACGACTCCAGCGTCGTGACGATTTCGTAATTGCGAGGTGTTGCCGGTGCAGTGGGTGCACCGGGTACAGCCGCCGCAGCCGCTTCATCTACCGCGGCTTCCGCCTGGCCTTCCAGGGTGCGCAATAGCGAGCGCAGCTCCAGGCGCGTGTATATCTCACGCAGACGGCTTTGATCCGGTTCGCGGGCGAGCAGCGATTCAGGTGGTATTTCCAGCTTCACATCGCAATGCAGCGTGGCGAGTTTTCGCGACAGTTCCAGCGAGGCCAGGCTGGCGCGCAGGCTTTCACCCACCTTGCCGGCGACGGCGGCGGCGTTCTCGATGAGGGCATCGAGCGTGCTGTATTCGTTGAGCCACTTCGCCGCTGTTTTCGGACCGACCTTCGGCACGCCCGGAATGTTGTCGATGGTGTCGCCCACCAGCGCCAGGTAATCGGCGATCTGTTCCGGGAACACGTCGAACTTGGCCTTGACGCCGGCACGGTCCAGCCGCGACCCGGTCATGGTGTTGACCAGCATGATGCGCTCGTTCACCAGCTGCGCCATGTCCTTGTCGCCGGTGGAGATGAGCACGTCGATATCCTGCGCCGCGGCTTGCGTGGCGAGCGTGCCGATCACGTCGTCCGCTTCCACGCCTTCGATGCGCAGCAGCGGCAGCCCCAGCGCCTGCACGCAATCGAGCAACGGCTGCAACTGCGAGCGCAGCTCGTCCGGCATCGGCTGGCGCGTGGCCTTGTACTGCTCGAACAGTTCGTCGCGGAAGGTCCTGCCCGGTGCGTCGACCACCACCGCGATGAGCTGCGGCGCCTCTTCCTTGAGCAGCTTGAGCAGCATGTTCAGCACGCCGAGCACGGCGCCTGTCGGCTCACCTTTGGAGTTCGTCAGCGGCGGTAGCGCATGGAACGCGCGATACAGGTAAGAAGAGCCGTCGACCAGGACGAGCTTGCGTCGCTCGCTCATCGGTCAGGTTCCCGGCGGCGGCGCGGGTTGCGCCGGATCCGATGCAGGCGCCGGCTCGGAAGTGGGCGGCGGGCGATCCTTCTTCTGCGATTGCGGCGCTGGAAACGGCAGTGATTTTTTCTTTGCCGCGGTTTCGCCGCGTGCCGGGGCATTCACTTGTTGCGCCTTGTCATCCGGCCGATACAGCGGGCCTTTCTGGCCGCAGCCACTTGCCAGTAGCAGAACGCCGACGGCGAGACCGATGCCATGAAGAAGGCGCTGGCGCGCAGCGCACTGCCGGAGGGGATTCATGCCGGCAGTATAACAATGATGATGTGGAAGCTCGCGCGCGCGGAGGCCGATTCGATACGGTTTTTCGGCTGAGCGTCTCGGGCTCGCTCGCGCACCGAAGCGCAGATGCCGAGCAGGCGCGTGGCGTCGCTTGTGGGCGACTATTGCTCGAGGACGGCCATGGTGAGGCGGGAAATGCAGACCAGTCGATCCTGCTCGTCGGCGATGCGAATCTCCCAGACATGGCTGCGGCGGCCGATGTGCAGTGGACGGGCGGTGCCGATGACGTAGCCGCTCGACACCGCGCGGACGTGATTCGCGTTGATCTCCTGACCGACGCAGCGATATTTCGTACTGTCGATCACCAGCATCGCGCCGGTGCTGCCGATGGTTTCGGCGAGCGCCACCGATGCGCCGCCGTGCAGGATGCCGTAAGGCTGGCGTGTGCGGTCATCGACCGGCATGCGTGCCTTTACGTAGTCCGCGCCCAGCTCGATGAATTCGATGCCGATGTGCTTAGCCATCGGCGCGGTGACCTTGCGCAGGTCATCGAGAGTGTAGGAGCGGGACCAGATGGGCATGGCAATCTCACGACACGGCGCCGGCGCGACGCAAGCCCGAAGTGTACTGGATCGGTTCGACCCTCGGCACAGGGGTGTTACGGACGGCACGGCTTCTGCGGCCGCCAAAGGGCCCGGCGGATGCCGCAGGAGCAAGCAGTTGCCGCGAACCGCAGCCTGCCGCGGCACGTTCTGCCTGCCGTCGCAGCAACGACCCAATGCCATCGATGCGGTCGGTTCAGTGCTCGTCCGTGTCCTGCCGCAGCTGCTGGCCGACGCGCCGGTAAGCCTCGCGGAACGAGATGCCTTCCTTGACCACCATCTCGTTGGCCTGCGCAGCGGCGTGGATCGAGGGGTCGAGTCGGATTCGTTCCTTGCGGAACGCGATGCCGGCGAGTGCCGCGGGGAGAATGTCGAGCGTCTCCAGACAGACATCGATGCCGCGGAACAGCGGTACCTTAATGAGCTGCAGATCGCGCTGATAGCCGGAGGGAAGTTTTGCCACGATGCCCATGACTTCGAGCAGACAGGCCTGGGTCGTGGCCGTGCGGCCGCGGATCAGCTCGAACACGTCCGGATTGCGCTTCTGCGGCATGATGGACGAGCCGGTGGTGAACGCCTCCGGCAATTGCACGAAGGAGAATTCCTGCGTGTAGAACAGCAGCAGGTCGGCCGCCAGCCGGCCGGCGTCCTGCATCACCAGCGCGATCTCGAACAGCAGCTGTGCTTCGGCTTTGCCGCGCGAGAGCTGGACTGCCGTGACCGGTTCATGAACCGCCGAGAACTCCAGGCGCCGGCGCGTGGCTTCTCGGTCCAGCGGCAGATTCGCGGCACCGTATCCCGCGGCTGAGCCGAGAGGGCTTTTCTGCAGGCGCCGTTTCACTTGCGCGAGTGCTTCCGCGTCGTCGCGCAACTCGGCAGCGAAGCCGCCCGCCCACAGCGCGACGCTGCTCGGCATCGCCTGCTGCATATGCGTGTAGCCCGGCAATTCGACCGAAGCGTTGCGGCTGCCGAGTTGGTCGAGTGCCATGGCGACAGCACGAGTTCGTTCGACCAATTCATCGACTGCATCGCGCAGGTATAGCCGCAACGCCGTGAGGACCTGATCGTTGCGTGAGCGGCCGAGATGCACACGCTTGCCGGCTTCGCCGATGCGCGCCGTCAACAGATTCTCCAGTGCCGTCTGTCCGTCTTCATGCTCCAGCAGGACCTGCCATTCACCGCGCGCGTGCTCGGTGGCGATATCGGTTAAGCCCCTGCGGATCGCATCGAGATCCACTGCCGACAGCAGTCCCTGCGCGTTCAGCATTTCCGCGTGCGCGATCGAGGCGCGTACGTCATAGGCCACGAGCCGGTTGTCGAGCGCATGATCGTCGCCCGCGGTGTAGCGCAGGACGCGCTCATCCAATGGTGTGCCTTTGTCCCACAATCGGCTCATGGATGGTTCACCCGGCCTGCTGTTCGGCCGCGCTCAGCGCGCTGATGTCCTCGACCACCAGCGTGCCCGTGCCTTCGTTGGTGAACACTTCCGCCAGGATGCTGTCGGGCGACTTGTACGACATGATGTGCACGCGCCGTACGCCGTCGCGGATGGCCGCCTCGATCGCCTTGGCCTTGGGCAGCATGCCGTCCTTGAGGCTGCCCTGGTCCTTCAGACGTTGCAGGCCCTGCAGGTCGGTGTACGAGATCAGTGAATGCGGGTCCGCGAGCGATTCCAGAATGCCGGGCGCGCCGGTGCACAGCATCAGCTTCTCTGCCTTGAGTGCGGCACCGATGGCGGCGGCGACCGTGTCGGCGTTGATGTTGAGCAGCTGGCCCGAGTCGTCGGCCGACACCGGGCTGACCACCGGCATCAGGCCGTCGTCCAGCAGCTGCTGCAGCACCTTGGCGTCGATCAGGTCGATGTCGCCGACCAGGCCGTAATCGACCGTCTTGCCGTCCACAGTCACCGGCGGCCGTTTGTGTGCGCGCACCAGCCCCGCGTCCACTCCGCTGACGCCGACCGCGGCAATGCCCAACTCGCGACAGATGCCCAGGATCTGCGTGTTCACCAAGCCGTTCAGCACCATGCTGGTGACTTCGATGGATTTCTCATCGGTCACGCGCCGGCCGGCGATGATCTGCGGCTCGATGCCGAGCTTTTCCTGGATCTGCGTCAACTGTGGTCCGCCGCCGTGCACCAGCACCACGCGAATGCCGACCTGGTGCAGGATCGCGACCTGCTCCATCAGCGCATGCGTGGATTCGCTGTCGCCGAACACGCCGCCGCTGGCCTTGATGACGAACACCTTGCCCTTGTACATGCGGATGTAGGGTGCCGCGCTGCGCAGGGCGCGTACGGCAACGGAAGGGTCAGTGCGGGAGATCACGGCAGGAGCACCTCGGATGGGTCGGACGATAAAAGAATGAATGGTTGCGCTCGACGATTGACCGGTACAGCGGGCCGGCGCTGAGGACGACGAAGGCGGCAAGGGTTTCATCGCCTTCAGCCGCAGCCTGCGATGGCCGGTCTTCAGCCTCTCAACAACCGATACAACACGGCCATCTGTACCACCATGCGATTGAAGGCCTCGCGGATCACCGCGCTGCGCGGCCCGTCCAGCACTTCGTCGGCGACGGCGACGTTGCGCCGCGCCGGCAGGCAGTGCATGAAACGACAGTCGCGCCGGGCAGTGCGGAACCAGCTGTCGGTGACGCACCAGTCGCTCAGATGCTCGCGCAGGCGCGCGTCGGCCTCGTTGTCTGCGTAGTGCTGTGGCGAGCCCCATTCCTTGGCATAGACGACGTGGGCGCCGGCGAGCGCCTCGTTGCGGTCGCTGGTTTCGTGCACGGAGCCGCCGGAGGTCCTGGCCGCCTGACGAGCCTTTTCCATGATCGGCTCGGGCAGCGCAAAACCTTCCGGCCGCAGTACCACGACCTCCATGCCACGCTGCGCGGCCATGTGGACAGTGGACGCGGGCACGGCAAGCGGCAGCGCGCGCGGATGATTCACCCAGCTCAGCACGAACTTGCCACGCTCCGGCACGCCCAGCTCGTCCATTGTGTGCCAATCGGCCAGCGCCTGGCAGGGATGGCTGGCCGCCGACTCCATGTTCACCAGCGGCTTGTCGCACAGCTCCGCCATCATCATGAACTGGGTTTCGGCCAGGTCCGCGGCCAGGTCGCGGCCTTCGGCGAACATGCGGATGCCCATGGCGTCGCAATAGGACGCGAGCACCGGTACCGCCTCGCGCACGTGCTCGGCCGCCGCGCCGTCCATGATCGCGCCGGCACGGGTTTCCAGCTGCCAGGTGCCCTGGCCGGGCGTGATGACCACGGCGCTGCCGCCCAGCCGCATCATGGCGCTCTGGAACGATGCCAGCGTGCGCAGCGAAGGATTGAGGAACAGCAGGCCCAGCACCTTGCCCGCCAGCGCCTGCGGTTGCGGGTGCTGCTGCAGGCGCACGGCCAGGCCGAGCAGGTCCTTCACTTGTTCGCGCGGGAAATCGCCGAGGTCGAGGAAGCGGTTCATGGGGCGGTCATCGGATGCAGTTGGATCGTTATTTCGGCAGCCCTGCCAGCGCCCGTCGCAGCTGCTCCACGTGCTCGCTGCCGAGCACGAAGGGCGCCAGGATGCGCAGCACATGCGGATCGCTGCTGGTGCCGGTAAGGATGTCCAGTGCGAGCAGCTCGGCCTGCACCTCTTTCGCCGGTCGCGTCGTGCGCAGGCCCAGCAGCAGGCCCGCGCCCTGGGTGGCTACCACCGGGCCGACCACGCACTTGCTGCGGATTTCCGCAGAACGCTGCCGCACGTTCTCCAGCAGGTTTTCGCTTTCGATGATGTCGATCACTGCCTCGACCACCGCGCAGGCCATCGGACCGGCACCGAAAGTGGTGCCCAGCGAGTCGGTCTTCATGTAGGCGGCCACGTGATCGGCAACCAGCACCGCGGAAACCGGGAAGCCCGCGCCGAGCGCCTTGGCCGTGGTGATGATGTCGGGCGTGACGCCGTACATGTTGGCCGCGAACGGGTAGCCGGTGCGGCCCACGCCGCACTGCACTTCGTCGAAAATCAGGATCGAGCCGTTCTCGCTGCAGCGCTGGCGCAGCGCCTGCAGGAATTCCCCAGGCAGGTCGACGGCACCGGCCACGCCCTGCACCGGCTCGACGATGACCGCGGCGGTGCGGTCGTCGAGCAGCGAACCGAGCCGGTCGGCGTCGGCCGGCTTGATGAACTTCACGCCGAACGGCTTGCCGGGGAAGCCATACCATTTCTTTTCCGCGCCCCACGTCACTGCGCCCGCGGCGGCGGTACGGCCATGGAAGCTGCCTTCGATCGCAACCACCTCGGTGCCGCCGGTCATCTTGCAGGCGAGCTTGAGCGCGTTCTCGTTCGCCTCCGCGCCGGAGTTGACGAAGAAGATGGTGTCGAGCCCCAGGCCGCAGAACCTGGCCAGCTTGGCGGCGGCACGTCGCCGCACGTCGAGTGGTACGGCATTGCTCTGGAAGCAAAGCTTGCGCGCTTGCGCGGTCAGGGCTTCCACCCAGCGCGGATGGTTGTAACCCAGCGCGGCCACCGCATGGCCGCCGTACAGATCCAGAACCTTGCGGCCATCCGGCGTGTGCAGATAGACGCCGGCGGCGTCGCTCACCTCGAGCGGAAACTGCGCAAAGACCGGTGCCAGGTGATCGCTCGGCGCGGCGGTCGGCTTGGTGTCTCTCAATGGAACCACGTTGCTCATATCGTTGCTCAGGTCCAGCCCGGCGCCGGCGCGGCCAGGCCGGCCGTTTCCTCGAATCCGAACTGGCGGTTCAGCCACTGCATGCCGCCGCCGGCAGCGCCCTTGAGCGGGTTGTCGATCACGCAGCAGGCGACGAGCGAATTGCCGTTGGCGGCGGCGCTGAGGAAGGAATAGTTGCTGGCGGCAACGTCTTTGACGTGCGGCATTTCGGGCGCGACACGGATGAACGGCTTGCCGCGATAGAAGTCGCTGAAGGCAGCCAGCAGTTCCGGAGTCTTGAGCGCGCGCCTGGCGGTAGCCTGCACGGTGACATGGATGCCGCGGGCAAATGGCCCGGAGTGCGGTACGAAATTGACTTCGGCCTGCACATCGGTGGCGGCGTGTGCCAGCGCGACGATCTCGGGCGCATGACGATGCGACAGCGCGTTGTAGGCATACAGATCGCTGTGACGCTGCGGATGATGTGTGCCGGTTACTGGCGTACGGCCAGCGCCGGTGCTGCCGGTGATGCCGCTGACGAACAGGCGCGGCTCGGCAATGCCGAGCTTCAGCAGCGGCACACTCGCCAGCAGCACGGCGGTTGCGAAACAGCCGGGATGTGCGATGTGCGTAGTCCCTGCCGAATCCAGATGCTCTGGGACGGCGCAGGTGAACTGTGCGATGCGCTCGGGCGCGCCATGTGCATGCTTGTAGACAGTTTCGTACGCGCCGGCGCTGGCATAGCGATAGTCGGCCGACAGGTCGATTACCTTCGGCTTCGTCCCCTTGGCTTCG
>JBDHQY010000022.1:0-11920 GCA_039807315.1 Steroidobacter sp.
GCTCGGCCTCATCAATCTCTACGTCATGTACAACTTCAGCACCGATGCCTGGGCCAAGTTCAAGGTGTTCGGGGTGCTGGGTCTGACCTTGGTATTCGCGCTGGCGAAGGGCGCCTGGCTGGCCACCAAGCTGCCGAAAGATTCGCCCGACGCCGATTCCGCATCATGACCCGCGCCGAGAAGATCATCGAGCGACTGCGCCACACGCTGCAGACCGATGCCATCGAGTTGATCGATGACAGCCACCTACACGCCGGTCATGCCGGCGCGCGCGACGGTCGCGGACATTTCCGAGTCCGCATCGTCTCGCCGCGATTTGCCGGCCTGCGCACGCTGCAGCGGCATCAGCTCGTGTACGGTTCGCTGGGCGAGCTGATGCAAACCGATATCCATGCGCTGAACATCGCAGCGCTGACTCCCGCAGAAGAACACGCCAGCGAGCAAGAAGCAGACTGATCACTCTCCCGCTCCGGAACGTCCTGCCCATTCATCACCCGAGGATCATCATGAATCGTCGTCACACCGCTTTCGCGTTCGTCGCTCCCCTGCTGCTGCTCGCCGCCTGCGGCAGGGCTGCGGCTCCCAGCAGCGCGGCGCCCGCCGAATCGATCGCCACCGTCAACGGCAAGCCGATCAGCAAGGGGCAGTTCGATCTGTACGTCGCCAACATCGCTCGCCAGGCCGGCGGCAATGTGACCGAAGAACAGCGAAAGGAACTGCTCGACCAGTTCATCGGCATGCAGCTCGCGGCGCAGGCTGCCGAGAAGGCCGGCATCCAGAAGCAACAGACGGTCGAGGATCAGCTGGCGCTGGCGCGCCTGAACGTCATCGTCGATGCCGGCCTGAGCAAGTACCTGGACGAGCATCCGGTGACCGACGCCGAGCTCAAGTCGGAATACGACGAGCAGGTCGCGGCCATGCCGCGCGAATACCACGCCCGTCACATCCTGGTCGATGACAAGGCCACCGCCGACGCCATCACCAAGGACCTCAAGGGCGGCGCCGATTTCGCCAAGTTGGCGGAACAGAAGTCCAAGGACCCCTCCGGCAAGACCGGCGGCGATCTGGGCTGGTTCACGCTCGACACCATGGTCAAGCCGTTCGCCGACGCGGTGGTGGCGCTGCAGCCCGGGCAGCTGACCGAGCAGCCGGTGCAGAGCCAGTTCGGCTGGCATGTCATCAAGCTGGAAGAGTCCCGCGCGCCGTCGCCGCCCGCCTTCGACGAAGTGAAGGACCGCGTGAAGGTGCTGGTCCAGCGCAAGCGGCTGCAGAACTATCTGGAAGAGCTGCGCAAGAATGCAAAGATCGAGAAGAAGGCCTGACGAGCATCGAGCACTGTGGCTGGCAATCTGTGGCCACAGCGCTCTTCTGCAAGTCAGACGGAAAAGCGATGCGTTGATTCTTGCAGTCTCCGGTCAGACTCGGATTGAAGAAGCGGCTCCGATCGGTAGCGCGCGGTTCCGGATGGCTAGAGAATGAGAAGAAAAGCTTCGATTCACATGTGTGCGGTTTCGGCGCGGGGGACTCGTTTCGGGACCGCCCGTGAATACATCCCTGTAGGGCTGCCGCAAAAACATCCCTGTTTTTGCAGCTCCAGAAACGAGTCCCCCGCGCCGAAACCGCAGAGACCGCCGATGCCGTGGCGCTCGGGAAGCGCACTTCCGGAAGAAGAAGCTGGCTCTCTCTTTCGGGCGTCGTTCCGGGCGGGGCCACTCATTTTCAGGATGGGAGGAGGAACAGGATGTTCCGAGTGAGCAAGCGCTACAGGGACGTATTCACGTCGCGGTCCTGGAAATGAGTGGCCCCGCCCGGAACGGCGCCTGGCACGATGCTCTCGTTCCAAAACCATCCGGTAACGAGATCGTCACATCTCGCCGAGCAATTTCCTCAACCCGGCTTCGTCCAGAATCTCCACGCCCAGCTCCTGGGCTTGCTTCAGCTTCGATCCAGCTTCGGCGCCGGCCACCACGTAGTCGGTCTTCTTCGAGACGCTGCCGGCGACCTTGCCGCCGAGCGCGGTGATCCGATCCGTCGCCTGGTCGCGGCTCATGCCTTCGAGGGTGCCGGTGAGGACGAAAGTCTTGCCGCTCAGTGCGCCTTCGGTGGCAGCCGCGCGAGGTGCCTGAGCTGGCCATCGCACACCCTGCCGGCGCAGATCGTCGATCACTGCACGGTTCTGCGGTTGCTGAAAGAAATGGAAGACATGGGCCGCCACGACGGGACCGACGTCCGGAACTTCCTGAATGGTTTCCTCGGTGGCATCGAGCAGCGCTTCCAGCGTACCGAAATGCGTCGCCAGTGCCGCGGCGGTAGCCTCGCCGACATCGCGGATGCCGAGCGCATACAGAAAACGCGCAAGCGTGGTCTGCTTGCTGTGTTCGAGTGCCGCCAGCAGATTCGCCGCCGACTTCTCGCCCATCCGATCCAGTTCGGCGAGCTGCTCGGCCGTGAGCCGGTACAAGTCGGCCGGGCTGTTCACCGGCTCACCGCCCGGTACGCCGCTGTCGACCAACTGGTCGATGATCTTGCTGCCGAGGCCTTCGATATCCAGCGCCCGGCGCGAAGCGAAATGACGTAGCGCTTCTTTGCGTTGCGCCGCGCAGAACAGGCCGCCGGTGCAGCGGGCAACCGCCTCGCCCTCTTCGCGCTCGACGTCGGAACCGCAGACCGGGCATTTCGCCGGCAGCTCCACCTCGCGAGCCGTTGCCGGTCGTTGCTCGAACATCACCTTGACGATTTCCGGAATGACGTCGCCGGCGCGGCGGACCACCACGGTATCGCCGATGCGCACGTCCTTGCGGCGCACCTCGTCCATGTTGTGCAGCGTCGCATTGCTTACCGTCACGCCGCCGACGAACACCGGTTCGAGCCGGGCGACGGGCGTCAATGCACCGGTGCGGCCGACCTGGAACTCCACGTCCCGAACCACGGTGTTCTCTTCATGCGCCGGAAACTTGTGCGCGATCGCCCAGCGCGGCGCGCGCGCGACGAAGCCGAGATCGCGTTGTTGCGCAAACCGATTCACCTTGTAGACCACGCCGTCGATTTCGTATTTGAGCTGCGCGCGCCGTGCGCCCATGTCACGGTAATATTCGAGACATCCTTCCGCGCCTTGCACCACGCGCAGCAACGGCGAGATCTTGAAACCCCACCGACGCAGCTGTTCCAGAGATTCGCTGTGCCGGGAAGGCAACTTCCAGCCGCGTGTTTCGCCGAGCCCATAAAAGAAAACGTCGAGCGGCCGGCCCGCCGTCAAGCGCGGATCCAGCTGACGCAGACTGCCGGCAGCGGCATTGCGCGGGTTCACGAACACTTTCTCGCCGGCAGCCAGGGCACGCTCGTTCATGGCCTTGAAGCCGGCGATGGTCATGAAGATCTCGCCGCGGACTTCCAGCAGCTCCGGCGCCGATCCCTGCAGGCGTACCGGCACGGCTTTGACCGTGCGGACGTTGTGGGTCACGTCCTCACCCCGCGTTCCATCGCCACGCGTGGCCGCCTGCACCAGCCGGCCGGATTCATAGCGAAAGCTCACTGCGAGACCATCAAGCTTGGGCTCTGCGGCGTATTCGACCGTCTCGACATCGTCGAGCCGCTCGCGCACGCGCCGGTCGAAATTGAGGAGATCCTCTTCGGTGAATGCGTTCTCCAGCGACAGCATGGGCGTGGAGTGCAGCACTTCACTCAGCCCGCTCACCGGGACGGCGCCCACTCTCTGCGTCGGAGAGTCCGGCGTGATCAGATCCGGATACTGCGCCTCGATGCCGATCAGCTCGTGCAGCTGGCGGTCGTACTCGGCGTCGGAGACTTCCGGATCGTCGAGAACGTGATAACGATAGTTGTAGCGATCGAGCCGCTCGCGCAATTCGCGGGCGCGCTCTGCAGGTGTGACGGACGCAGGCATTGCGGGCCGTTGCCGATGTCGAAGCTGCTAATGCGCCGACGGGGAGACCGAGCTGCGATGGGCCGCTTCGCGGCCCGGTGCGCGCTCGAACTCCACGATCTCCTGCCGTAGCCGGTCGATGCGATGCACGGTGAGCGGCACGCCGCGCTCATCCTGCAAGGTGCCGCCGAGGACTTCCTGCAACCGCTTGCCGCAGGCCACGAGATCGTGCAGCGCCTGCACGCCGACCAGCGGCCCCGGCAGCTGTGCAAACAGGGTAATTCCCGGATAACTCAGGCCCGCCATCTTCTCCAGGTCGAAAGTGCCCGGCTCGACCATGCTGGCGATGCTGAAAACGCTGGCGCCGTCCTGATGCAAGCGATGGAACACATCGTATTTGCCATGTTCGAGCCGCTCGGCTTCCAGCGCCTGCCGCAGCTGTTGGCCGGCAAATCGATCGGAGGAAGCAGCCAGACGCAGCGCGATGATCTTGCGTCGCTCGATGCGGCGCGGCGCCGGCGTATCGCTCATCGCAAGCGTCGGAGCCGCAGGCGCCGCCTGCGGCTCACGCACCGGCAGCTCTTCGGTGACGGCGCTGTCGGCAACCGGCGCCTCGATGCCGGAATCCAGCGGCTCGAACTCGCTGAACGTGGGCTCGACGCGGCCACGTCTCAGGTCGGTGGCGGCGGGCGCCTGCTCGATGTCGAGCGGATCCAGCATAGGCTCCACGTCGTAGCTTGCTTCTTCCTCGTAGGCGGGCTCCATGCGCTCGGGCATCGCCGCATCGTGCGCGGCCAGCTGCGGTTCCGGACGCAGCGGCACCCGCTCCGTACCCGAGGATTGCCGGCTACTGCGCCGTCCCCAGAAATAGATCCCCGCCAGCAGCACGGCCCCGCAGACGATCAGTATCCAGCGCAGCTCGCTCATTGACATAGCAGCCGTTACATCGCAGCCATTCGAACCGCCTCGTCCACGTCCACCGCCACCAGCCGCGACACGCCCGGCTCGTGCATGGTCACGCCGATGAGCTGCGAGGCCAGCTCCATCGTGGTCTTGTTGTGGGTGATGAAGATGAACTGCACGCGGCTCGACATCTCCTTCACCGTATCGCAGAAGCGGCCGACGTTGTTGTCGTCCAGCGGCGCGTCCACTTCGTCCAGCAGACAGAACGGCGCGGGGTTGAGCTCGAAGATCGAGAACACCAGCGCCACCGCCGTGAGCGCCTTCTCGCCGCCCGACAGCTGGTTGATGGTGCTGTTCCGCTTGCCCGGCGGCCGCGCCATGATGGACACGCCGGCGCTGAGGATATCCTCGCCGGCCAGCTCCAGGTAGGCATGCCCGCCACCGAACAGGCGCGGGAAGCGCTCCTTCAGGCCGGCGTTGACGCGGTCGAAGGTGTCCTGGAAGCGTGCCCGGGTCTCGCGATCGATCTTGCGGATGGCGGTCTCCAGCGTCTCCAGCGCCTCGGTCAGGTCCTTGAACTGCCGGTCCAGGTATTCCTTGCGTTCGGACTGCTCCTTGAACTCGTCGATGGCCGCCAGGTTGACCTGGCCGAGCCGCTCGATCTTCTGCGACAGATCCTGCAATGTCCGTTCCCAGGCGGCCGCGTCCGCCTCAGCAGGCATTTCCTGGTAGACGGTGGCTAGATCGAACTGCGTGGCCTGGAATTGTTCCAGCAGCGTCTCGCGCCGGACCTTGAGCTCCTGCGCGGCCATGCGCACGTCTTCGAGGCGGGTACGAGCCTCGTCGATGCCGGCTTCGGTGTCGGCGCGACGCTGGTCCAGCGTCCGCATCTGGCCTTCGGCGCCTTCGAGCGCCTCACGCGCCGTGGCAAGCTCCTGCTCGACCTCGACGCGCTGCTGCAGGAATTCCTCCAGCTTGGCGGCCAGCTCCGCCAGCGGCGCCTCGCTTTCGGCCAGCTGGCCGGTGAGCTGGTCGCGCCGCACTGTCAGCTGTTCGAGCTGATGCTGCAGCCGCTCCAGGCCATTGGCGATGGAAGTACGGGCGGAGCGCTTCGATTCGACCTTGATGGCAACCTGCTGCGCGCCGTCACGATCGGTCTGGGCTTGCGAGCGCTTGTAGGAGAGGTTCTGGCGCAGCTCCTCACGCTGCTGCTCCAGCTCGACGCGAGCCGATTCGAAGCCGGCCATCTGCTCCAGCCCTTCTTCTAGGCGCGCGCGCGCGGCTTCGACCGCTGTTGCGGCGCTTTCCTGCTCGGTGGTCAGCTCGACCGTCTCGGCCTCGATCTTGCGCACGCGCTCGGCGGTCTGCTCGGCCTTGGACTGCAGCGAAGCGGCCTGGGCGCTCAGCTCGCTCTGCGAGCGGTGCAGACGGTTCACTTCCGCCTGCAGAGTGTCGCGGCGACCTTCCAGCTCCACCAGACGCTGGCGCGCTTCGGCTGCCTGCGCCTGCAATGAGTCCTGGCACTCCTCGGCAGCGCTGACGGCTTCGCGCAGCTCGCGCATCTCCTTTTCGCGGCCGATCACTCCGGCATGCACGTCTTTGTCACGGCTGACTCGCAGCCAGTCGCGACCGATCCAGATGCCGTCGCGCGTAATCACCGACTCGCCGTTGAGCAGCGCGTGCCGCTGAGCCAGTGCTTCGGGCAGGCTGTCGACGGCGATGATGCCGGTCAGCAGTGCCGAAATGGCAGCCGGCCCTTGTACGCGCGCCAGCAGCCTGCCGGAATCGACCGCGGTCGAGGCCACGCCGCCTTCCGAATAGAAGCTGACGGAACCGACCTGCAACGAGTCGAGGCGGGTGGCGATGGAGTCGATGGCGTCCACCGACACCGATTCGAGATACGAACCGAGCACCGTTTCGACCGCCCGCTCCCAGCCCGGATCGACCACCAGCTGCTGTGCCAGGCGCGGGCGCCGGTTGAGAGAATTGCCCGTAAGCCACTCCGAAACCTTGCCCTGCGCCAGGCCCAGCGCGGCCTGCTGCAAGGCCTGCAGCGACAGGAACCGGCCTTGCGCTTCCTGCAACTCCCGGCGATTGCCGTCGGTCGATGCCAGCAGCTGGCGTTCACGCTCACGCAGCTGTTGCAGCTCTTCAGTGACCGCCTGCAGCTGGTCCGCTGCCGTCTCGCTGGCGCCGGCTGCTTGCAGCTCCTGCTCCTGCAGCGTGGCGATGCGCATTTCGATGTCCGCCGTCCCCAGCGTCGCAAGTTCCGCGGTCAATCGATCGCGCTGCGCGGTGAGGCGCTGCAGCTGATGCTCCAGCTGTTCGATGCGGGCGCGCTCGACTTGAGTTTTCTCGCTGGCGGCACGCGATTCGCGGTTGAAGTCTTCCCAGCGCTCCTGCCAGTCCTGCATGGATTCTTCGACTTGCGACAACGCCTCCGCAGAGGCGCGCTCGCGTTCGCGTGCCACTTCCAAGCCGGGCTCGAGCTGCTCGAGTTCGCGTCGCAACTCGTCGATCTGCCCCTGGTCACGGGTCAGATGCAGCGTCGCCTCGGCCGCGCCCTGCTCCGCCTGCTCCAGATCCTGTCGCTGACGCTGACGCAGTTCGCGGCCATGCTGGATCGACTGCTCGTTGCGGGATATCTCGGCGCCGATCTGGTAGTAACGTCCCTGGACCGCGTTCAACGTCTCGGATTTTTCGGTGAACGCCTCGCGTGCCGACTCGATCGACGCTTCGGTCGAGCGCAGGTCCGCGATCAGCGCCTGCATCTGGGTATCGCGCTCGCGCAGGATGCCTTCCTTCGATTGCGAGTCCTGCTCGATCAGGCGCAGGCGCAGGGCAAGCAGCTCGGCCGTCAGCTTGCGCTCGTCCTGCTTCAGAGCCTGGTAGCGTCGCGCCGTAGCGGCCTGACGCTGCAGATGGCGCAGTTGCTTCTCGACTTCCTCGCGGACGTCGCTCAGTCGCTCCAGGTTCTCCTTGGTGTGCGAGATGCGATTCTCGGTCTCGCGCCGCCGCTCCTTGTACTTGGAGATGCCGGCGGCTTCTTCGATGAAGCCGCGCAACTCGTCAGGCCGGGCTTCGATCACGCGCGAGATCATGCCCTGTTCGATGATGGCGTAGCTGCGAGCGCCCAGGCCGGTGCCGAGAAACAGCTGCGTGATGTCCTTGCGACGGCAGCGGATGCCGTTCAGGAAATACGCCGAAGTGCCGTCGCGCGACACCACGCGCTTGAGCGAAACCTCGTTGTACCCGGCGTACTGGCCGGCCAGCGTGCCATCGGAGTTGTCGAACACCAGCTCCACCGAGGCGGTTCCCACCGGCTTGCGCGAACTGGAACCGTTGAAGACCACGTCGGCCATGGAATCGCCGCGCAGATGCTTGGCCGAGATCTCGCCCATCACCCAGCGCACCGCGTCGATGATGTTGGACTTGCCGCAGCCGTTCGGACCGACCACCCCGATCAGGTTGCCCGGCAGATTGACGGCGGTCGGATCGACGAAGGACTTGAATCCGGCCAGCTTGATCTTGTTGAGTCGCATCAGGTTCCGCAGAAAAAGAGAGGGAAGAATTTGGCGCGGTAGTGTACTTAAAACGGCCCTGACACACGCAGCCTAAATGGGGTTGCGGCAGCGCGCGGAAACGGGTGCCGGCTGGCCCCTCGACACGCCCCGCAAGGCGCGCACGGACGGCTGTGCGCCGCGGCGCAGTCTCCTGCAACCGACAGTATCAACAGGAAAAACCGGCCTTGCCTCTGCCTCTGTACGTGCCATGCTGCGTCTGTATAATCCCGGCCCTCGTTGGAGTTGACCTTAGATGTGTTGACTGCAGTGGACTGCTCGATGCTGAGGTGAGTGGAGGCTCTAGATGGCCGCAAAAAAACCGGCTGCCAAGGCGACTAAGGCCAAGAAGACTGTCGTCAAGAAAGCTGCCCCTGTAAAGAAATCGGCACCTGCCAGGAAACCCGTAGCAGCGACGCGCAGCAAGCCCGCGCCGGCGCGCCCGGCAGCGAAAGCCGCAGCCAAACCGGCTGCCAAGGCCACCAAGCCCAAGGCGACCCCGGCTCAGCCGAAGCAAGCGGCTGCGCCGCGGCCGGCGCAGAAAAAGCCCTCAACCGTCCCCAAACCCCCGATGCCCGCCAGACCTGTAGTGAATCGCCCTCTCGACATCGACCAGAACACGGCCAACGAGCTCGACGACAGCGAAAGCCAGGAGTCCAGCATCAATCTGCTGGCGGGTCCGCGCAACGTCAAACCTTACGTGGCTCGCCGCGGCGAGCAGTACATGAGCAAGGAGCAGCTCGATCACTTCCGCAACATCCTGGAAACCTGGAAACGGGACCTGATGCAGGAAGTGGACCGCACCGTGCTGCACATGAAGGACGAAGCCGCGAACTTCCCCGATCCGAACGACCGCGCCACGCAGGAATCCGAGTTCAGCCTGGAGCTGCGCACGCGCGACCGCGAGCGCAAGCTGATCCGCAAGATCGAGGAAGCGATCAAGCGCATCGACGACGGCAGCTACGGCTATTGCGTGGAAACCGGCGAGGAAATCGGCGTCAAGCGCCTCGAAGCCCGCCCGGTGGCGACCTTGTCGCTGGAAGCGCAGGAACGCCGCGAGCGGCGCGAGAAGCAGTACGGCGATCGGGACGACCGCTACCGCTAGCCGTCAGCTGCTTGCCTGCCTATCGCGGCCGCTTCGCCCCCTCTCCCACCGGCCCGCTGCATTTCGGCTCGCTGGTCGCTGCCGTCGCCAGTTATCTGGCGGCACGGCAGGCCGGCGGTGAATGGCTGGTGCGCATCGAGGACCTCGACCCACCACGCGAAGCACCCGGCAGCGCCGACCAGATCATCGCCGCGCTGGCCAGGCTGGGCTTCGAATGGAATGAGTCTATCGTCCGCCAGAGCGCCCGCCGTCTGCTTTACGAGGACGCGATCCAGCGGCTGCTGGCGGCTGGTGACGCGTTCAGATGCTCCTGCAGCCGTACGGAAATCGAAGCTGCGGCCACCAGCACGATCATCACTGGCGAAGAGCTTCGCTACCCCGGATGGTGTCGTGCCGGCGTACGCGCGCCGGAACGTACGACGGCCATCCGCTTGCGTACTCCCCGCGGCGATATCAACTTCCAGGACGAGATCCAGGGCGAAATCCGCGTCGACGTCGCAGCCGAGGTCGGGGACTTCGTCATCCGGCGCCGCGACGGATGGTTCGCCTACCAGCTGGCCGTGGTCGTCGACGATGCCGCGCAGGGCATCACCCACGTAGTCCGCGGCGCCGACCTCCTGCGCAATACGCCGCGTCAGTTGTTACTTCAACAGGCCTTGGGGCTGTCATCCCCTGCATACGCACATGTGCCGGTAGCCACGGACCGTAACGGCGTCAAACTCTCCAAGTCGGCGGGCGCTGCAGCGATCGACCTCATGCGCCCGATGCAGGAGCTATGGCGGGCGCTGCGGTTTCTGCAGCAGGATCCGCCGCCCGAATTGCTCCAGGGCAGCCTCGCCGGGCTGTGGGACTGGGCCATCGTTCATTGGAGCGCCGCACCCCTGCGCGGCATGCGCAGCGCGCCGGTGGCGGACACCTGAAGTCGGTCCGCCCCTTGCGCAACGCGGCCATGGATGCATTAGTATGATCGTGCCTTGAATCACGACCGGTTCTTTGGCTCCTGAACCAGCATGAGGAGCGTCCATGATCGAGCCGAGAGTCATCAAGAAATATCCGAACCGGCGCCTCTACGACACGGTAGAGAGCCGCTACATCACGCTGGCCGACATCCGCCGGCTGGTGATGGACAAGGTCGACTTCGTCGTCATCGACAAGAAATCCCAGGAAGACATCACCCGCTCCATCCTGCTGCAGGTGATCGCCGAGCAGGAGCACAGCGGCGAGCCGTTGATGAGCCAGGATTTCCTGTCGCAGGTGATCCGCTCCTACGGCGACGCGATGCAGAGCTTCGTCGGCAGCTACCTGGAGCAGAGCCTGAAGCTGCTGGCGAGTCAGCAGCAGCAGATCCGCGAGCATATGCGCGGCACCATGGGCGTCGACGCTTTCGAGACCATCGCCACACTGACACAGCGCAACCTGGAGCGCTGGCGCTCCATTCAGGACGAGATTTTTCGCGCGATGAGCGGCGGCGCGATGACGGGTTCGCGCGGCAAGGATCGCGAGGGCGAACCGGACGAGCCGGTGGAGAAGCGGCTCTGAGACGAAAAAGCCCCGCCATCGGCGATGACGGGGCTTAGGACTCAGCCAGCCGAGGCGAGGCTCGAGGCCTCTGTCCGGCTTCAGATTTCGTCGACGCTGCGCATGCTCAAACGCACGCGGCCCTGACGGTCCACTTCCAGCACCTTCACGCGCACCACGTCGCCTTCCTTGAGCTTGTCGCTGACGCGTTCCACGCGCTCTTCCGATATCTGCGAGATGTGCACCAGGCCGTCCTTGCCCGGCAGGATGGTGACGAACGCGCCGAAATCCATCAGGCGCGCAACGCGGCCCTCGTAGATACGGCCCACTTCGACTTCAGCCGTGATCAGCTCGATGCGCCGCTGCGCTTCGCGGCCCGAGGCGCCGTCGACCGAGGCGATCTTGACCGTGCCGTCGTTCTCGATGTCGATCGAGGTGCCGGTCTCTTCGGTGATGGCGCGGATGACGGCGCCGCCCTTGCCGATGACTTCGCGGATCTTCTCCGGATCGATCTTGATGGTGATGATCGAAGGCGCCCACTCGGACATCTTGGCGCGCGGCGCGGCCAGCACCTTGTCCATCTCGTCCAGGATGTGCAGCCGGCCGGCCTTCGCCTGCTCCAGCGCCACCTGCATGATTTCCTTGGTGATGCCGTTGATCTTGATGTCCATCTGCAAGGCGGTGACGCCGCTGCGGCTGCCCGCCACCTTGAAATCCATGTCGCCCAGGTGATCCTCGTCGCCGAGGATGTCGGTGAGCACCTGGAAGCGGTCGCCCTCCTTCACCAGGCCCATCGCCACGCCGGCCACGGCCGCCTTGATCGGCACACCGGCATCCATCAGCGCCAGGCTGGTGCCGCAGACGCTGGCCATGGAGCTGGAGCCGTTGGACTCGAGGATTTCCGAGACCACGCGGATCACGTACGGGAAGGTGGACATGTCCGGCATCACGGCC
>JBDHQY010000023.1:0-11905 GCA_039807315.1 Steroidobacter sp.
GACTTTTCCTCCACCGACCTGCTGACCGATCGCGGCGAGTCGCTGGGCACGGAAGACCAGCGTGCGCTGGTGGACCTGATCACCGAGCAGCTCGAATTCGCCAACGTCATCATCCTCAACAAGATCGACCGCCTCGATGCCCAGGGCCGGCGTACGGCGCATGCCCTGGTCCGCGCCCTCAATCCGACGGCCCGCATCGTCGAAAGCAACTGGGGCCAGGTCTCCTTGAAAGATATCCTCGACACGGAGCTGTTCGATTTCGAGAAGGCCCAGGCGGCCCCCGGTTGGGCGCGCGAACTGCGGGGCGAGCACACGCCCGAGACCGAGGCTTATGGCATCAACAGCTTCGTGTATCGCGCCCGTCGGCCATTTCATCCGCAACGTCTGATGGCTCTCTTCAAGCGCGACTGGCCGGGCGTGATCCGCAGCAAGGGATTCTTCCGGCTCGCGACGCGCATGAACTGGGTCGGCGAGCTCTCCCAGGCTGGCGGCATGCTGCAACACAAAGCTGCGGGTTTCTGGTGGGCCGCCTCCCCGCCTGAGGACCAGGCGCGCGCGCGTCGCCACATCCGGGACTGGGATCCGCAGTTCGGCGATCGCAGGCAGGAAATCGTCATCATCGGCATCGACTTGAACGAGCGGCAACTGCGTCGCCGCCTCGATGCCTGCCTGCTGACCGACACGGAAATGCGCCGGGGAGCGAACACCTGGCAACAGCTGCCGGATCCGTTTCCCGTCTGGCGACTGGAGCAGGAAACATGATCAGGCTTCACCCATCGTGATCCCGCTCGTCACCCCAACGCTTGGGCACCGAGCACCCCAGCGTTCCTATGCGTGCGCACAGGCATCCTTGCGACATTGCCGATAGTTCAGCCAGTGCCCGGCGGTGATCGCCAGGCTGCCGACGATCGTCGTCGCCTTCTCGGCCACTTCACCGAGCAGAGCGTGCCCCCAGAATGCCGTGACGGTGAGGATGGCGAGTCCGGTGCCGCCCAGCAGCAATACCCATCGGTCGCGATGGCGACGACAACCGATCCACAAGGCAAGCGCGCTGGTCGGCCACACCCACAGCAGCATCAATCGATGAAAGACCTCATCCGCCAGCAGGCTCGAGGCGACCATGGGAACCAGCACGATAAGCACCGGCGTCAGAAGACAGTGCACGGTACAGAGCGCCGATGCGCCGATGGCCAGCCTGTCCAAAACTCTTTGAGTTGCAGTGGAAATCATCAGCCTTCGTCGGATGCTCGCCTCGGCAGCAAATATCGTTATATCATAACAAATATTGCACGGAATGATCGATACTCCCGTCGTCAGCTTGGAGCGCGCCAAGTCGAAGCTCCCGTCGGGATGTATTAAGGATTTGCAGCTATCCGTCGTGCCGCCCAATCCCGGCATCAGCCGTCCATGAGTGCGCGATGCCGTAGATGCAGTGGCATTCCATCGACGCGATGCGTCCCGAGCCTCGCATCGCAGGAATCATGGGCGACAGTCGCTGGACCTAGTGCGACGAGCCGGCACCGGACGACTTGCCTGGCGGCTTTGCGATGCTACAATTCGCGCCCCATCGGTGGGGCCGTAGCTCAGCTGGGAGAGCGTCTCGTTCGCAATGAGAAGGTCAGGAGTTCGATCCTCCTCGGCTCCACCAATTCACCATAAGAATTAATCACTTAGATACGTTACCGCGAGCACGGTACCGGTTCTCTGTCGTGGCCAGCGGGCGTCCGCCTGATCAGGAGCCGCAGCTCGACCTCAAGTCGCATGGCCGTGCTGCGAGCGGCTCTATCCCGGCATCAGGTCATCAATACCTGTGCATCCATGGTCGCCGCGTGGATCGGCCGACGCGGCGCCAGCTCAGCTGGGAAATGAAATATCGTGACCCTTCGGGCGGCCACGAGAACGACGAGGTGCTGCCGGCGGCCACGCCGCACGCTCGACCTTTCAATAGCGAATGCGCAGCACCTTGGTCTTGGAGATCTGCGGCACGAACACGATGAACATCGCGTCGTATTCATCTTCGCGCAACGTGACCTTTTCGTCGCTCAGCGCTTCGACCAGCGCCGTGACCGTATTCGAGTTGCCCGCCACCAGGACGTATTCGCCGCGGTGCCCGCGCAATATCTTGCGCGGCAGCTCCTTCCAGCTTTCCGCAGGCACCACATTCACCGGCAACGCCAGGGTTTCGGACAGCGGCGTGACGGTCTGCAGGGCACGTTTGAACTCGGACGAGAAAATCGCGTCCACGCCGCGCACCGGGCGGGCCTGCGATAGCGCCTTGGCCAGTCGGGCCGCGCGTTCGCGGCCATCGACGCTCAGCCCCGGATCCGGATCGGTGCCGGCCTCCGACTCCGCATGGCGGACGACGACCACTACCGTCGTGGCACGAGCATCGAACAGCCACGCTCCCAACGCCACCACGGTGATGAACACCAGCAACGGGAACACCAGCGGGAAAAAGAACGGCCGGCGCCGCAGCTTGTCCAGGTCGCGATTCATCGAGCCATCATAGCATTGCGTCCCGATGCGGCCGGAAGACGCAGGCGTCTGAGCCGGAATCAGCAACCGGCCGCACCACCGGCAAAGCAACGAGCACCCATCTCGAGGCACGGCACATCGCTTGCGGCCATGCCGCGCTTTCCGTTATGTAGGCAATCACCCAACAAGAAATCACGCAGGTCCGCCGATGCGAATTCTGACCTTGCTCCTGGTCCTGGCCTGCCCGGGCATGGCGCTGTGCGCACCGGCCGGTACCTACGCCGATTTCGCCCGGGACAAGCAACGCCTCGAAGGCTATTTTCCGCTGCTGCTCGATCCCTCCGGCCAGGTGTTCCTGGAAATTCCCGTGCAGCGCGGCGAGTTCATCTTCCAGTCCAGCCTGCCCTATGGGGTCGGCTCGAACGACATCGGTCTCGATCGTGGCCAATTGGGCGACACGCGTCTCGCCCGCTTCGAGCGCGTAGGCGCCAAAGTGCTGCTGCGGCAGCTCAATACACGCTATCGCGCGGTCAGCGACAGCAATGCCGAGCGCGCTTCGGCGGAACAGGCATTCGCTTCTTCCGTGCTATGGGGTTTTCCGGTCGTGGCACAGGATCAACAGCGCGTGGTGATCGATTACACCCCGTTCCTGCTATCCGACGTGCACGATATCGTCGGGCAACTGGCGAGCACCAAGCAGGGCAAATACGCCGTAAAGGAAGCTCGCTCCGCGCCCTTTCCGCCGAATATCCGCGCGTTTCCCCAGAACACCGAACTGGAAGCGACGCTCACCTTCACCGGCACCGAACCCGGCGCCGAGCTCAAGTCGGTCGTGCCCGATCCCTCCAGCGTGACCGTGCACATGCATCACTCGATGATCGAGCTGCCGGGTCCCGGCTACCAGCCGCGTCAGTTTCATCCATTCAGCGGCTATTTCCCGTTCGAGTATGTCGACTACGCGCAACCGCTGCAGGAAAGCCTGGTGCGCCGTTACATTCCGCGCCACCGCCTGCAAAAGAAAGACCCGGCAGCAGCGCGCAGCGAAGCGGTGCAGCCGATCGTCTACTACCTCGACCCCGGCACGCCGGAACCGGTGCGCAGCGCCCTGCTGGACGGCGCCCGTTGGTGGAACGCCGCTTTCGAAGCGCTCGGCTATATCGATGCGTTCCAGGTCCGCATGCTGCCCGCCGATGCCGATCCCATGGACGTTCGCTACAGCACCATCCAATGGGTTCATCGCAACACTCGTGGCTGGTCGTACGGGGCCTCGGTGATCGACCCGCGCACCGGAGAGATCATCAAGGGTCACGTCACGCTCGGCTCGCAGCGCGTACGTCAGGACCTTTTGATCGCTCAAGGTCTAACCTCACCGTTCGACGGTCGCGCCGACGCGAACGACTCTCTCACGCCGATGGCGCTGGCGCGCCTGCGTCAGCTGTCCGCTCATGAAGTCGGCCACACACTCGGACTCGCGCACAACTTCTCGGCCAGCACGACTGAAAACGAGTCCGTGATGGACTACCCCCATCCTCGCATCGAAATCGCCACCGATGGCAAATCGCTCGACTTGAGCGGCGCGTATGGCGCTGGCATCGGCGCTTGGGACCGTTATGCGATTGCCTACGGTTATGCCGACGCGGGCCCCGACCCTGCCGCGTTCCTGCGTTCCCTGGTCGCAGAGGCGCAATCCAAGGGACTGAGATACCTGTCGGATCAGGATGCCCGGTCGATCGCCACGCCCAGCGGCACCGCCCACTTGTGGGACAACGGCTCGAATCCGGTGGCGCAGCTCGATCACCTGATGTCGGTGCGCAAGATCGCGCTGGCGGGATTCGGCTCCAACAGCCTGCGCGCGGACACGCCGATGTCCGAGCTCGCAAACGTGCTGGTGCCGATCTACTACCTGCACCGCTATCAGACCGAAGCCGTCGCAAAGCTGGTTGGCGGTCTCGACTACAGCTATGCCGTCAAAGGCGACGCGCAACCGGTCATACTTGCACCCGTCGACGCTCAGTTGCAGAAGAGCGCACGCGTAGCGCTGCTGAAGAATCTCTCACCCGAAGTGCTGACGATCGATGCATCGATCCGTGCGCTGATACCGCCGCCTGCCATCGCCTTCGATCCCACGCGCGAAAGCCCGCCACAGCGAACCGGCGGGATGCTGGACCCGGTCACCATGGCCGAAGCAGCCGGCGAGCACACCCTGAGCTACTTGCTCGCCCCGGAACGCCTGGCACGCCTGCAACAGCAGCATGCCGAGAACGCCGCCATCGTCGACGCCCGCCAACTGTTCGGCGAGTTGTTCGACAGCACGGTGAAGACGTCAATGGCGGCAGGTCTTGGCGGCGAGATCCAGCAGCGCGTCAATCTGCTCGCCGTCGAGCATGTGCTGGTGCTCGGCTATGGCGATGTGGCCGCACCGGAAGTACGTGCCGCCGCGCGGCTCGTGGCTTCCGAGCTGACGCAATGGCTGAAACCCGCAGCCAAGCGGGCCAACCCGACGCAGGCGCATTACGCCATGCTGCTGTCGATGATCGAACGGGCGCAGCAGGCTGGGAAGTTCGTGCGTCGCGCGGATGTCGCCAGACTGCCGCCCGGCGCACCGATCTGATACGCCGCGTCCAGCAGGACCCCGACGGTGCGGACGCCGCCGACTTGTACCCGATGAGTCTCGTAGAGACGGCCAACGCCGGGACTTGTCCCCGGAAAGAAAAAGCCCCGCTCGAGCGGGGCTTTTCGGTATCGCTGCGTCTCCAGGATCTGGCGGAAATCATCCCGTCAGCGGAATTCAGCGATCGACCTTCACATAGCCACGGCTCTGCAAGTCGATGAACGTGGTGGTCGCAGACAGGTTCAAATGCGCCACGGGCAAAATGTCGCCGGCGGTATAGTTCTGGCCCCTGGCCGAGACTCCGCAGATCACCATTTTCACCCCCGCCGCGGCCAATTCCTGCAGCAGGGAAACATTGGGATTCGCCTTTGCGCCCGTGCGATTGCGATAGGTTTCATCCCGGGTCACCAGCACGATGGTAGGGCCATGGAAGACGGCGGTCGCTTCGATATGATCGGCAGGCACGCCCTGAGCCCGATAGGTATTGATCAAGCGCGCGATCCCCATGAGCGCCGGGTTGACGGCATCGGCTGTGCTGGCCATCGACTTCACATCGAATGCGAGGCGGTAGCTGCGGGACGGATCGGGCTTGTCGGTGGCGCCGGGCACATCCGGCACCACTCCGGCGGCAGGCACCGGAAGTTGCTGGGCATTGGCAGCCGTGGCGAACATCCCGAGAACGACAACCGCCATGGCAAGACGGCGGGCAGATCGGCAATTCGGCCTGATGGAATTCATTTGTATGGCAGCTCCATTCGCGGATGAGAGGCGGGACCCGTCAAGTGCTGCTTCGAGCCTACCGCCCAAGGAGGTTGCTCGGCAAATCCGTCGGCGTGAGGCGCTGCATCCAAATGCGGCTACGGAACGTTTCGAGGAGCGCGAAAAAAGCCCCGGCGAGCGCGGCTTTTGCCATCGCATGCAACGGCCGCTGCGAGTCGCAGGTGCTCGGCAGCACTGCTTTCTTGATGGCGGAAGCGGTGAGATTCGAACTCACGGAGGGGTTGCCCCCTCGCCAGTTTTCAAGACTGGTGCCTTAAACCGCTCGGCCACGCTTCCAAACGCATGCAAATTTCAGGACCGGTGCATCCCGCCCAGCCACTTCTGCATATGCCAGAAGCGTGGCCCGGCGCGCGCCTGCGGGCGGGCGCGCATTGTCACTATTCCGTGGTCGAGGAACAAGCGGGCCTTGATTTCACGCCTGTTCGTACCGAGATCCTTTGCTGGTCGCGACCGGGCGCGCCGCGTGGACGGCCTGCGCGGCGCTGTGGTTAGAATACGGCTCGATCGGCGGGCCCGACGCGAACTTGCGACGGCGGCCGCGGTCCATCAGCATCGGATCGTTCAACGGAGACCCTAGAGAATGCAGAACTACCCCGCCCATGTCGCCAGCGCCTCGGTATCGGCGCTGACCACCAACAAGGTTCTCCGCAATACCTACCTGTTGCTGGGCGCCACCCTCGCCTTCAGCGCCGTCATGGCCGGCGTGTCGATGGCGCTGGGGTTCCCGCATTTCGGCCTGGTCACGATGCTGGTGTACTTCGGTCTGCTGTTCGCGGTCCACAAGACCCAGAACAGCGGCTGGGGCATCCTGTGGACCTTCGCGCTGACCGGCTTCCTGGGCCTGACGCTGGGGCCGATCTTGAACGTCTACCTGAAATTCCTGCCCAATGGCTCGCAGATCGTGATGACGGCGCTGGGCGCCACCGCCGCGGCCTTCCTCGGGCTGTCGGCCTACGCCGTGAAGAGCGGCCGCGATTTCAGCTTCATGGGCGGCTTCCTGGCGGTCGGCGCGATCGGCGCCTTCGTGCTCGGGCTGGTGGCCTACTTCTTCAACATGCCGACGCTGTCGCTGGTGGTCTCGGGCCTGTTCGTGATCGTGAGCGGCGGCCTGATGCTGTACCAGACCAGCGAGATCGTGCGCGGCGGCGAGACCAACTACATCACGGCCACGGTGACGCTGTACGTCAGCATCTACAACATGTTCCTGAGCCTGCTGCACCTGCTGGGAGCGGCCTCCGGGGACGACTGATCGAACAGGCGAACGCGAGCCTCGGTCAGCTTTCCGAACTCTTCAGAACTCCGGTCTGCGCAGACTGGATCAACGCGGTGCATACCACCCGCGCCCACCACGCAAAATCGGCAAACACGGGGCTGCAATGCGCAGCCCCGTTTTCGCGCTCTTGAAGGATTCGTAGATGCAGCACGCAGCCCGAGCCGCTCTGGCCATGTCCCTGCTGGTGTTACTGGCTGCCTGCAAGCCGCAGAACCAAACGGCGGCGACACCCGATGCTGCTCCAGCAGGCTCTTCAGCCCCGGCGGCAGCCAGCGATGCCATCGTTCGGGAAGCAGAACCCAGGGGCGGCTCTTTCGACATCGACAGCATTCCTGTCAGCACCGTGACGCTGGGAGACTTTCCCTACATCACCCTGCCTGCGGGCTATACCTCGGAGCACAGAAACAAGCTGAGCAAGGACTTCGCGCGCTTCCCGTTCTGGCTCAACGGCCAGTCGCACTGGGTCGAGGGCAAGTTCTACGGCACCTCGTTCGCGCCGGCCGAAGGCAAAGGCATGTCGGAATACGAAGTGAAAAAGAACTTCGAGACGCTGCTGCAGCAGATGGGCGGCGTGAAGCTATCCGAAGGGAGCATTCCGAGCGAAGTGACCGAGAAATGGGGCGATGAAATCACGCAAGGATTCATCGATGGGCTCGGCGACGTCTACAACAATCCGGTCACCACCTATCTGGTCCGTCGCAACGACGGCAATATCTGGGTGCACTTGGTGACCGATTCGGCAGGCGGCGCCTACCTCGTCGGACAGGAGCAAGCTTTCGCACAGACAGCGCAGTTGCTGCCCGCGTCCGCGCTGAAGCAGCAACTCGACAGCGCCGGCAAAGTCGCCTTGCAGGTCAACTTCGCCACCGACAAAGCCGAGATACTGCCGGACTCGCTGCCGCAGATCGACCAGGTGGTGCAGCTACTGAAAGACGACGCGACCTTGCAGCTGGCGATCAACGGCCATACCGACGACACCGGCGAGGCCTCGCACAACCAGAAGCTGTCCGAAGATCGCGCCAATGCCGTCTTGGCCGTCCTTGTCGGCAAAGGCATCGATGGCACGCGCCTGAGCGCGAAAGGCTTCGGTCAGACTCAGCCAGTGGCCGACAATGCAACCGCGGAAGGCAAGGCGAAGAATCGCCGCGTGGAGCTGGTGAAGAAAACCTGACGCCCCCAAGCGCGCCGACCCGTCCGACGATTCGGATGGTCCCCGTCCCGCCTGTACGACCGGCTTCAGGCGGGACTAGCTGCAACGTCCCTAGTTGCGGATCACTTCGATGCCACCCATGTACGGCCGCAGCACCTCCGGCACGGCCACGCTGCCATCCGCCTGCTGGTAATTCTCCAGCACCGCCACCAGGGCACGTCCGGCGGCCACGCCCGAGCCGTTCAAGGTGTGCAGCGGCTCCGGCTTGCCGGTTTCCGGATTGCGCCAGCGCGCCTGCATGCGGCGCGCCTGGAATGCCTCGAAGTTCGAGCAGGAGGAAATCTCGCGATACGCCTGCTGGCCCGGCAGCCACACTTCCAGGTCGTAGGTCTTCGCCGCGCCGAAGCCGATATCGCCGGCGCACAAGGCCACCACGCGATACGGCAGCTGCAGGCGCTTGAGCACTTCCTCGGCATTGCGCGTCAACTGCTCATGCTCCGCATACGAATCCTGCGGACGCACCAGGTGCACCAGCTCGACCTTCTCGAACTGATGCTGACGGATCATGCCGCGCGTGTCCTTGCCGTAGGAGCCCGCTTCCGAGCGGAAGCAAGGCGTATGCGCGGTGAATCGCAACGGCAGCTGCGCCGCTTCCACGATGGTGTCGCGGATCAGATTGGTGACCGGCACCTCGGCGGTCGGAATCAGGTAGAGCCGGTGTTCGCCCTGCACCGCAAACAGATCCGCTTCGAACTTGGGCAGCTGGCCGGTGCCGGTCATCGACTGCGCGTTCACCAGATACGGAACATAGGTCTCGCGGTAGCCGTGCTCGCCGGTGTGCAGATCGAGCATGAACTGGATCAGGGCGCGCTGCAGGCGGGCGATCGGCCCCTGCAACACGGCAAAGCGGGCCCCGGAAATCTTTCCCGCGGCGGCGAAGTCGATCTGCCCCAGCTTCTCGCCGATCTCGACATGATCGCGCGGCTTGAAATCGAACGGGCGCGGCTCGCCCCAACGGCGGATTTCGACGTTCGCGCTTTCATCGCGTCCGTCCGGCACGCTGTCGTGGAGCAGGTTCGGAATGCCGAGCATGATCTGGTCGAGCTCGCCCTGCACCCCGGACAGCTCGCCCTCGGCCTTGGTCAGTGCCTCGCCCAGCGTCTCGACCTGCTGCAGCAGCGGTGCGATGTCCTGCCCCTGCGCCTTGGCCTTGCCCACGGATTTCGCGTGCACATTGCGCTCGTTGCGCAGCTCATCGACGCGCACCTGCCATTTCTTGCGCGTCTCTTCCAGCGCATTGAGGTGGGCGACGTCCAGGATGAAGCCGCGGCGGGCCAGGTTGGCGGCAACCGCGGCCGGTTCGGAGCGAAGCAAGCGAGGATCGAGCATGGGATGACTGGCGACGGGCGACGATGATGAGATGGAAAACTACGGTATCAGAGCCGAAGCTGCAGCGACAGCGCGCCAGGCGACTGCGGTCTCGACGCATGGACATCCGCCGCCGCCACAGATGCCGGGAACGCGGCGCCGGCAAGATGGCGTCATACGCATCGACCGGACGCTACTTCTTCTTCCTCTTCTCCAGCGCCTCGGCAATCTTGATTTCCATGCCCCGCGGCACGGGCCGGTAATACTGCCGCGGCTGCATTTCATCGGGGAAATACTTCTCGCCGGCCGCATAGGCGTCCGGCTCATCGTGCGCATAGCGATAGCCTTTGCCGTAGCCGAGCTGCTTCATCAGCCGGGTCGGCGCATTGCGCAGATGCTTCGGGACATCGAGCGAACCCAGGCTCTTCGCATCCTGCATCGCTTCGGCATAAGCGACGTACACCGCGTTGCTCTTGGCCGCACAGGCGAGAAAAACGACAGCCTGCGCGATCGCCAGCTCGCCCTCCGGGCTGCCCAGACGCTCATAGACCTCGCAGGCCTCCAGCGCCATCGTCAGTCCGCGTGGATCGGCCAGGCCGATGTCCTCGAACGACATGCGTAGCACGCGACGAGCCACATAACGCGGATCGCAACCTCCATCGAGCATGCGACAGAACCAATACAGCGCCGCGTCCGGATCGCTGCCGCGCACCGACTTGTGCAAGGCCGAGATCTGGTCGTAGAACGCTTCGCCCTGCTTGTCGAAGCGTCGCAGGCTGCCGCTGGCAACCTCTGCGGCAATCGTCTCGGTGATCCTGGGCGGCTCGGCAGCGCCCGCCAGATCGATCGCCAGTTCCAGCATGTTCAGTGCGCGGCGGGCATCGCCGTCCGCAGCACTGGAGATGAGGCTGAGCCCGCTTTCATCCACTTGGAGTTCGGGTCGATCGATCAGTCGCAGGGCGCGATCCAGAACGCCGCGCAGATCATCCGCGGTCAAGGCACGCAGCACGTAAACACGCGCTCGCGACAACAATGCGTTGTTCAATTCGAAGGAAGGGTTCTCCGTGGTCGCGCCGATGAAAACCAGCGTGCCGTCCTCCACCCAGGGCAGGAACGCATCCTGCTGCGCCTTGTTGAAGCGATGCACTTCGTCCAGGAACAGCACGGTGCGGCGCCCGGACTCCTGGCGCGCAGCATAGGCTCGCTCGGCCGCGGCACGAATATCCTTCACGCCGGCCATGACGGCCGACAGGGCGATGAACTCGGCATCGCAGCTCGTCGCCACCAGCCGCGCCAGCGTGGTCTTGCCGGTGCCGGGAGGTCCCCACAGGATCATCGAATGCAGGTGCCCGCCTTCGAGCATGCGACGCAGCGGCTTGCCGGGCCCGAGCAGATGGCCCTGCCCCACGTATTCGTCGAGCGTCAGCGGACGCATCCGGTCGGCAAGCGGCCGGGCGTCGGAGTCGATCCGTGCGTCTGGGGGGTTCACGCGTGTGTATCCAGCGGTCGATCGTTTGCGCCCGACCGCAGATCGAGCTCAGTCGGTGCTTCGGGATGGTTCACGGGGCCGGGTCCAGCCGTCGATCCATTGCGCCCAGCCACCAAGCCCGGCCCAGGCCAGCAGCAAGCCGACGACGATGCCGACGGTATTCGCGACCACGTCGCGCAGATCCGCTTCACGCCCCATGTGCATCGCACCCTGCGCCAGCTCGATGGCGCCGCCCATCAGGAACAAGCCGACGGCGATGACCAGGTAGCGCGAACGCGGATACAGCCCGGCGAACCACACCATCAGAAAGGCATACAGCAGCGAATGCTCGAGCTTGTCGTTGACGCCGGTGTTGGGCAGCGACTTGCCCGGCAGCAGACAGGCGACCACGGCCACCAGGATCAGCACCCAGCCGAGCACCAGCCACCATCGCGGATGACGTACGGGCAGCATTGCGTCAGCGTGTCTGAGCCGGCGTGGGCGAAGCATCACCGATGACGTCGGCGCCCGGCGGCACGGTGAAGGTGAAGCGCGATGGATCCAGCGGTGGATTCTTCTCCACGTTGCTGAATTCGAGCGTGGTGATCTGTCCCAGCTTGTCGGCGAGTTGCATGAATTTGAGTGTGTCCGCGCTGAACCCGAGCCGTACCCATTTGAAATCGGTGTCGTTGCGCTTTGGTTGCATCATGACCCAGTGCGCCGCCGCGTCCTGCGAAGTTTCCGTGACCGTGAAATTGTCGGCCAGGTTCCCGGCACCGC
>JBDHQY010000024.1:0-11700 GCA_039807315.1 Steroidobacter sp.
TCGCGACCAGCGGTGAGATCACGTTCAAGAACGGGCGAGTGCTCCAATCAAATTTCCACGATTACATGGTGACGCGCATCAACGAAGCGCCGCGCGAGATCCATGTGCACCTGGTGCCGAGCGCTTTTGATGTGCCGCTCGGCGGCGTCGGCGAGCCTGGTCTGCCGCCGATTGCGCCCGCGCTGTGCAATGCCATCTTTGCGGCCACCGGCAAACGTATCCGTCGATTGCCGATCCGCGAGCAGCTCGCCGTGTGAGCGCGGCGGAATAATTTCAATCGCGTGCAACTCGTTCTGTTGGCAATCAGTCACCGTGACCTCGCGCTCGCTGGCTGCATGCCCATGCGGAAACTGACACTTGTCGCTTGACTCGATTCTTGCAGTCCACTGACGGCGTGGGATGGAGCTGACTTCTTTGTTCTCCGGATTTGTTGTCGTGGACAAGTCATCGGTTGAATTCATCTATTTCAGCCGGGAATAATCACTCCTGCATATTGGCGCTTATTCTTGCCGACTGGCTTCAGGTTGAGAAAAATCGGCCGACGGGTTGGCGATGTGGATGAATTCTACTATGATGTCGCCGAATTGCTGCAGAGCTGCGAGTGGCTTCAAGCAATCCGCCTGCCTCTCAGACAGGTAGAGGAAATACTCGCAACACTGCTCGGGTCCCGCACTCGAGCCTGCTGGGCAATACGAATACGCCGGAGCAATTTAATTCGGCGCGTCGGTACTGAACGCTCGCTTGCGCAGTACACCACACATCAGCATCGATATCGCGATGCATGTTCACCGCGGGCTAGTAATTAGCCACCGTGGGTAACGCAGTCAGGCAATCCTTGAAAAAGGCGGCCGGGCGCTGCGACGGTAACAACAATGAGTGGCGTGCTCGGCTCTTAACCATCGCTGGCATGCCTCAAGTCCAGCGGTGCATCCCGTTTTTTGGATGATCATCCCTGGGTTTATTCCATGGCCGGTCGGCGCTGCTCGTCTTCCGGAAATGAAGGAGATCGAAACAACGATCGCACACGTTTCTCGGCGAACATCCGAGCTTCCGCACCAGCAAGATGTGGTGGCCGTTCGTTGACAACTCGAGGTCCGCCGGTACGCCAGTACCGTGGCTGCGCGGCGTAGCGCGGAACCTCCCGAACGGATCTTCAGGTCGATGTCACCAAGCGGACATCGCAGGGTCCGGATCCTGAAGAAGGAGGCTTGTTGATGACATCTGGGAGAAGCTTGCTGGCGCTCGGCGCGTCGCTTGCGGTGGGGATTGCGACACAGGCCGCGGCCGTGACGCTGACCATCGCCACGGTCAACAATGGCGACATGATTCGCATGCAGCGGCTGGCCGGCGACTTCAGGCGGCAACATCCGGATATCGAGCTGCAATGGGTGACGCTGGAAGAGAACCTCCTGCGACAGCGTGTCACCATTGATGTCGCAACTCAGAGCGGCCAATACGATGTGGTGACGGTCGGCAACTACGAAGTGCCGATCTGGGCGGCACAGGGCTGGCTCGTGCCCCTGGACGATCTGGGCGAAGACTTCGCCGGGGACGATCTGTTGCCGGCGATCGGTGAGTCTTTATCGTACGAGGACAAGCTCTACGCGGCGCCTTTCTACGCGGAAAGTGCGCTCACCGTGTATCGCACCGATCTGTTCGAGAAGGCCGGCATATCGATGCCGGACAATCCGACCTGGAGCTTCATCCGCAGCGCGGCCGAGAAGCTCACGGATCGCGAGAGCGGTACGTACGGACTCTGTCTGCGCGGCAAAGCCGGCTGGGGCGAGAACATGGCCCTGGTCTCGACGCTGGTGCACTCCTGGGGCGGGCGCTGGTTCGACATGAAATGGCGGCCGCAGCTCGATTCCAGGCAATGGCAGGACGCGGTTTCGTTCTATGTGGATCTGCTCAGGAACTACGGTCCGCCGGGTGCGTCGACCAACGGCTTCAACGAGAACCTGGCGCTGTTCCAGGCCGGCAAGTGCGGCATCTGGATCGACGCCTCGGTCGCCGCATCATTCGTTACCGACCCGAGGCAGTCGACGGTGGCCGATCGGGTGGGCTTCGCGCTGTTTCCCACGCACGGCAAATTGCAGAATCATGGTAACTGGCTGTGGGCGTGGAGCTTCGTCGTTCCGGCCGCCTCCACACACGTCGCGGCAGCGAAGATTTTCATCGAATGGGCGACCGGCCAAGCCTACATGCGGCTGGCCGCCGCCGAATCGGGCTGGGCGGGCGTACCGCCCGGAACGCGTCAGTCGCTTTATGCGAGTCGCGAGTATCGGCAAGCCGCGCCCTTTGCCGATATCGTCCTGAGATCGATCCAGGCCGCCGACACTCACCAGCCTGCGGTACAGCCAGTGCCTTATGTCGGCGGCAATTTCGTCTCGATCGCTCCTTATCAGGGCATCGGCACCGTGGTCGGCCAGCAGCTCTCGGCTGCGGTGGCCGGTCAAATCCCCGCGCGCGAGGCACTGGCCAAAGCGCAATACATCGCCGAGCGTGAGATGACCCGCGCACGTTATCTCGACTAAGTGTTTCCTCGACGGTAACGCTGCGCATTCCCTCCGAGGAGATACATGGCAAGCATCCGCAATCGGGCTACTGCCCAGCTGGCGCTTTCGCCGGCGGTGATTCTGCTGCTGGTATGGATGGCAATTCCACTGGCCATGACGCTCTGGTACTCGTTCCACGACTATCAGCTGCTGATGCCGCGCGGCAATGCCTTCGTCGGTTTCGAAAACTATGTCTATTTCCTGACCGATCCGGCTTTCCTGCAGTCGATCGGCAACACTTTCGTGCTGGTGGGCAGCGTGCTCGTGATCACCGTCGCCGGCGGCATCGGCCTGGCATTGCTGCTCGATCAACCGCTGTACGGGCAGGGGATCGTACGCGTGCTGATCGTATCGCCGTTCTTCGTCATGCCGACGGTCTCGGCGCTGGTTTGGAAGAACATGTTCATGAATCCGGTCAAAGGATTGTTCGCCTGGCTGGCGCAGGTGTTCGGAGTGGCGGCGGTCGACTGGCTGGCGCAGGTGCCGCTGCTGTCGCTGACGCTCATCGTGGCCTGGGGCTGGCTGCCCTTTGCGACGTTGATCCTGCTCACGTCCCTGCAGTCGCTGGACACGGAACAGAAGGAAGCGGCGGCGATGGACGGAGCCGGTGCCGTGGCGCGCTTCGTCCACATCACTCTGCCGCACCTGGCGCGGGCGGTCACCGTCGTCATTCTGATCCAGACCATTTTCCTGCTGTCGCTGTTCGCCGAGATCTTTGTGACCACCAACGGCGGCCCCGGCACACAGAGCACCAATCTGGCCTATCTGGTTTATTCCCAGGCGCTGCTGCGCTTCGACGTGGGCAGCGCCTCGGCAGGCGGTGTCGTCGCGGTGATTCTGGCGAACATCCTGGCGATCTTTCTCATGCGCTTGGTGGGCCGGAACCTGGAGGTCTGACGCATGACAAACGCAATGCACGGCCGGCACAAGCTGGCTTTCACGGTGCTCGCCTGGATCGTGGCCGTGTTGGTGTTTTTTCCGATCCTGTGGACCGTCCTGACCTCGTTCAAGACGGAAGGCGCGGCGGTGGCGATTCCACCGAAGTTCCTATTCTTCGACTGGACCACCGAGAACTACGCCGAAGTCTGGCAGCGCACGGACTATCTGCGACATTTCGGCAATTCCGTGCTCATCTCGCTGGGCTCCTGCCTGATCGGCCTGTGCGCTGCCATTCCGGCGGCCTGGGCGATGGCGTTCTCGCCGACCCGGCATACCCGTTTCGTACTGCTGTGGATGCTCTCGACCAAGATGTTGCCGGCCGTCGGCGTGCTGGTGCCGATCTATCTGCTGTTCAAGCGCAGCGGCCTGCTCGATAGCCGCACCGGACTGGTGCTGGTGCTGATGCTCAGCAATCTGCCGATCATGGTCTGGATGCTGTTCACCTATTTCAAGGAGATCCCCCGGGACATCCTCGAAGCCGCGCGCATGGACGGAGCGACGCCCGGTCGCGAGCTGCTGCACATCCTGGCGCCGATGGCGCTTCCCGGCATCGCCTCGACGTTGCTGCTCAACGTCATCCTGGCGTGGAACGAATCTTTCTGGACGCTGAATCTCACGGCAGCCGACACCGCTCTGCTGACGGCCTTCATTGCGGCCTTTTTGGCTCCGGAAGGGCTGTTCTACGCCAAGCTGTCCGCGGCCTCGACACTGGCGATCGCACCGATCGTGGTGCTGGGCTGGCTGTCGCAGCGGCAACTCGTCCGTGGTCTGACGTTCGGCGCGGTGAAATAGGAAAGGACATGAGCAGCATTGCACTCAAGAAAGTTTCCAAGAGCTTCGGCGCGCAAGCAGTCATTGCAGATCTGGATCTCGAGATCGAGGCCGGCGAGCTGATCGTTTTCGTGGGGCCTTCGGGTTGCGGCAAGTCGACCTTGTTGCGGCTGATTGCCGGGCTGGAGGCGGTCAGTTCCGGTCAGCTGCTGATCGGCGGGCGCGATGCCACGCATCTGGCGCCGGCACGGCGCGGTTTGTCGATGGTCTTCCAGTCCTATGCGTTGTATCCGCACATGAGCGTGCGCGACAACATCGCTTTTCCGCTCAAGATGGCCGGCCGGGATCGCGCCAGGATCCAGGACAAGGTGGGCGAGGTCGCACGTATCCTGAATCTCCAGGACTACCTGGATCGCAAGCCGCGCGAACTCTCGGGCGGTCAGCGCCAGCGCGTGGCCATCGGCCGCGCCATCGTTCGTGAGCCGATCGCCTTTCTGTTCGACGAGCCGCTGTCGAATCTCGATGCCGCCTTGCGCGTCAAAATGCGGCTGGAGATCGCCGAGCTGCATCGGCAACTCGGCACGACCATGATCTATGTCACGCACGATCAGGTCGAAGCGATGACGCTGGCCGAGCGGATCGTGGTGCTGAACGCCGGCCGGGTGGAGCAGGTCGGCTGTCCGCTGGAGCTGTATCGCCGGCCTGCGACGCTGTTCGTGGCGGGTTTCATCGGCTCGCCACGCATGAATCTTCTGGGCGGTGCCGAAGCGGCACGACATGCGGCCGCCACGATCGGCATACGACCGGAGCATGTCTTGCTGTCCACGACGCAGGGTCGGTGGCAAGGCCAGGTGGGCCTGGTCGAGCATCTGGGCAGCGACACGTTCGTCCACGCCGAGGTGGCGGATGTCGGGACGATCACGGCCCGCGCCAGCGGCGATCTGCAGGTGAAGTACGGTGACTCGCTCTGGCTGACGCCGCAGTTGGATTGCCTGCACCGTTTCGACGAGTACGGCCGGGCCATTCGCTAGATCCGGTTCTTGGCATTGCGCGGCAACGCGCTCAGGTACGCCTTGGCACGACTGCAGGGCTTGACCGATAGAGGTGACTGTCTGCGATGATCAATTTTCTTGGCAAGCGCATTGAGAGCGCCATCTTCGACATGGATGGCACGATGTTCGATACCGAACGGCTGCGGTTCCAGACGATTCGCCAGGCTTCGCTGGAGCTGGCGGGCCGGGCCGTCGAAGAACGCACGCTGATCGGCTCGCTGGGACTGAGCGCGAAGCGCGCCGAAGAGCTGGCAAAGGAACATTACGGCGCGGACTATCCGTATCGGGAAATCAGGCACCGCGCCGACGAGCTGGAGCTGCAGCACGTGCGCACGCATGGCGTGCCGGTCAAGGAGGGCTTGTTGCAAGTGCTGGAGCGCCTGCGACGCAGCGGTCTGACGATGGCGGTCGCCACCTCCAGCCGTCGCAGCATTGCCGAGGAGTACCTGATCAATGCGAATGTCCTGAAGTACTTCGACATCACCGTTTGCGGCGACGAAGTGCAGCGCGGCAAGCCGCATCCCGAGATCTTTCTGCGGGCTGCCGCGGAGCTGAGCCGGGCACCGCAGCGCTGCTTGATGGTCGAGGATTCCGAGAACGGCCTGCTCTCGGCCAGCGAGGCCGGCGGCCAGCCGATCCTGCTCCACGACATCAAGGCACCGCGCCCCGAGGTCGAGGCGCGGGCCTTCCGCAGTTATCCGAGCATGCTGGACTTCCTGTCCGATCTGGCGGACTGCGTGCCTAAGCTCGACGTGCCCGCCGTGAGCGAGCCGTTCCCGCAGGCGATCAACCAGATGCGCGTCGGCATCCATGGCTTCGGCGCCATGGGTGGCGGTTATCTGACCCAGGTATTCTCGCACTGGGACGGCTACACGCGGCCGTGCGAGATCATCGGCGTCACCGGCGATCGACTGCTGCGCGAAGCGGTCGATGCCTTCGGCAAATTCAGCGTCCGCTACAGCAAGTATGCCTTCGACCAGACCATCGACAATGTGCGGCTGGTCGACATGGCTGACGAAGATGCAATCGTCGCGATGTACTGCGACTCGCAGATCGTCGGCCTGGCGCTGCCCGAGCAGGCGATCCGCCAGCAGGCACCGCTCATCGCGCGGGCCTTGCTGCGCAGATTCGAGCAGGGCGGACGCGAGCTCACCATTCTGGTGGTGCTCAACAAGATCCACGGCGCGAGCTTCGTGCGCCGTCAGGTCGAGTCGGCACTGCTGCGCATGACCAGCCAGTGCGAATGTTCGCGGATTCTTGCGGCGACGCATTTTTCCGAGACGGTGGTCAGTCGCATCGTCACCCGGCTCAGCAAGGAGAAGCTGCTGCGCCAGTTGCGGATCAAGTGCGAGCTGTTCGAGAAGAATCTGGCCGCCATGCGCGATGCTCAGCAAGGCTTGTCGCAGGCGCAAGCCGATGCGCCGCAGCCCGAGCTGGATCAACGGGTGGAACTGCTGCGACGTGCTTCGGCGCCGGCGCAAGCTCTGAGCCAGCTGCATTTGATCCTGTTCAACAGCGAACCGGACATGCTGCTGTATGCGCAGGGCGGTGGCTCCGTTCTGCGCAACCTGCGGCAGGTGAAGACGGTCGAAGACATCGCCCAGATACAGACGATCAAGAATCGTCTGTGGAACGGCACGCACGCCATCGTCGCCTGGTATTCGAGCCTGTTGGGATACCCGACGATCGGCCGCGGCATGGGAGATCCGCGGGTCATGGCGCTGGTGCGGCAGTTGATCGAGAAGGAGATCCAGCCGGCGTTGCTGCGCGAGATCCCGGAGCTGGAAGCGGTCATCGCCATGCTGATGCGGCCCTTCATCGAACGCTGCCGTTCCTCCTTCAAGGACCCGTGCCTGCGGGTCGGGCGCGATCCGCTGCGCAAGCTGCGACGCAGCGAGCGCATACTCGGCAGCATTGCGCTGGCAAGGAAGCACGGCATCCCCACGCCGGGACTGGAATTCGCCATCGCCCTGGCGATCCGCTACGCCCTGAGCGAGGTTACCCAGCAGGATCTGGAGTGCGAGCTGATCCGCACCATCTATACGCGCACTCCGAGTGTCGAGGCCGTGCTGACCTATCGCGGCAGCTACAACGGTCACCCCTACCAGGGACTCGATCCGGTGGCCGATGCCACGCTGATCGGGGCCGTGTCCGAGCACTTCGAGAAGCTGGCGGACCCGCACAGTCGCCATTGGCAATGGCCGCTCGACCTGGCCGGGCAGGGGCCAGCCGCTGCCACAAACGCTGCAGCGATTCCCCGCAGGGCCGTGTAAGCATCATGATTTCCACGGGGCAGGCGGCGCCGTTTCAATAGCGTCGTCTGCACCGGGGAGATTCCGTGGCGCGGCGAATTACCGCATACTGGGGCGGAGATCATCAGGCATCGCACCGCACGGATGCCGGTAGAACAACTCAGATATTCAAGGTCCGCCCATGTCCAAGATGCTCGAAATCCGCTCCATCGATTACATACCCGAAGCGGAGCGGCACGGCGGGCTGGCGAGCCAGTTCACGTTGTGGCTCGGCGCCAATCTGCAGATCACCGCAGTCGTTACCGGAGCGCTGGCCGTCGTCCTCGGGGGCGACGTGTTCTGGTCGCTGATCGGTCTGCTGCTGGGTCAGGTGCTGGGCGGCGCGGTCATGGCGCTGCACGGTGCGCAGGGGCCGCAGTTGGGCCTGCCGCAAATGATTTCCAGCCGCGCCCAGTTCGGCGTGTATGGCGCGATCATCCCGATCATCGCGGTATGTCTCATGTACGTGGGCTTCTCGGCCAGCGGCTCGGTGCTGGCAGGGCAGGCGGTCGGCCGGCTGTTGGGAGTCGATGACGGCACTGGCATCGTGATCTTCGGCGTTCTGATCGTGATCGCGACCCTGTTCGGCTATCGACTGATCCACGTGCTCGGGCGCATCGCCAGCATCGTCGGTGTGGTGGCCTTCCTGTACATGTTCAGCCGGCTGCTCGCCAGTCACGATATCGGCACGCTGCTGGAGATGCGGCATTTCTCCATCAACAAGTTCCTGCTGGCCATGTCGCTGTCGGCATCCTGGCAGATCGCGTACGGCCCTTACGTTGCGGACTATTCGCGCTATCTGCCGCGCCGGACCCCCAGTGCCGGCACCTTCCTGGCGGTCGGTCTGGGCTCGGTCCTGGGTTCACAGACCGCCATGACGTTCGGGGTGCTCGCAGCGGCCCTGGCCGGCAGCCAGTTCGAACACAACGAGGTGGCCTATGTGGTTGGACTCGGCTCCAGCGGCACCATCGCGGGACTGCTGTTCTTCGCCATCGTTTTCGGCAAGGTGACCGTGACCACACTCAACGCCTATGGCAGCTTCATGTCCATGGCGACGATCGTGACTGCGTTCCGTCGTCAGCTGCGGATCCCCGCCTGGCAGCGGTTCTTCTACATCATTGCGATGGTGAGCGTGTCGGTGCTGCTGGCGCTGCTCGGACGCCACTCCTTCCTGAAGAGCTTCGAGGCCTTCATCCTGTTCCTGCTGGCGGTGTTCACGCCCTGGAGCGCCATCAACCTGGTCGATTACTACTTCTTCACGCGCTCGCGCTACGACGTGCCGGCGTTGTCGAACCCGGATGGCCGCTATGGCCGCTGGAACGTGGCCGCGGTCGCGATCTACTTCGCCGGCATCGCGGCACAGCTGCCTTTCCTTGCCACCTCTTTCTACACCGGCTCGCTGGTTGCGGTGCTCGGCGGGGCAGACATCTCGTGGATCGTGGGGCTCATCGTCCCCGGCGTGCTGTACTACTTCAGTGCGCGTTACGCGCAGCGGCCGATTCCGGAGCGCCTCATTTCACCGGAACCGACTTCGGCGCCCACCCAGTGAGTGGCAGCCCGGCGGCGTAGCCGGGACCTCATCCGCGCGCGCCAAAATGCTCGTGCGCCGGCAACCCCGTGATCGTTCCCGACTGTCGATCGAACAACTGCCGGTGCCCGTGCGGCCGATGCAGCACGCTTCGTGGCTGCTTTCTTCGATGCTGCGCCTGCGGTCGAACACCAGGATTCGATCCTTGGTTCGCACCGTGGAGAAGCGCTGCGCGATGACGATTGCAGTGCGCCCGGACATGAGCCGGCCCATCGCCTGCTGGATCGGTGCTTCGGGTTCGGAGCCCAAGCCGGAAGTTGCTTCATCCAGGATCAGATTGGGTGCGTCCGCCAGGAACGAGCGCCAGTGCCACCCGCTGGCGCTCGCCGCCCGAGAGCTTCACGCCGCGTTCTCCACGAGCGTTTGATATCCGCGCGGCAGTCCAGTGATGGGCCAATCACAACGTGGTGCCGACCAGCACGACCGTCATCGTGCAGAAATCGGCGTGTAGCCCAGGCCGTCGGGTTCCTTGCCGGCCGTGAGGTGATCGACGATCCGCCAGGTATCCAGGTCGATGACCGAGAGGATGTCCGCGTTGCTGTTGGCGACATAGGCGCGGTTCAATGTAGGCACAATGAGGATGCCGACTGGCACCGGCCCAGTGCCGAGCTGATTGCTCATGCGCAGCGCATCGACTTGCGGTTCGCGGGGCCGGACCTGCATCGGGATGCGCCTGATCTCATGTCGTGCCTTCGTGTCGAATACCGCGACGTCGCCGGAGCGAGCGTTCGAGACCAGCGCGTATTTGCCATCGGGTGTGAATTTTACGCGGATGGGGAAGGCCTTCGACGGCAACGTGGCGCTCACCTGCGACGATGTCGTGTCTATCACCGAAATCGTATCGGCCCCGCGATTGACGACCCAGACTTCCGACTGGTCCGGCGAAACATCGATTCCCTCGGCACCTGCGCCGGTCGGGATGTTGGCGATACGACGCTTGCTCTCGAGATCGATGACACTCACCGAACCGGAGCCGATGTTCGCGACGAACGCGCGCTCGTGTTTCGGTGCCAGCGCCACCATGTGCGAGACATGCTGTCCGGTGGCCACGCTGCCCACGATCCGGGCCGTTTCGATATCCACCATGAGCAGCGATTGGCTGCCTTCCGTCGTCACCACCACCTGATTGGCTTTCAGCCATGCGATGCCATGCGGCCGGCGGTGCTGGTCGAGATCGATCGTTCTGAGAGTTTTGCGGGCGGCAATATCGATCACGCTGAGCGTATTGCCGTCCCGGGTGTGGCCGTAGTTGCTGATCACGGCGATCCGGCCATCGGGCGATATCGCCACCTCATGCGGCGCGGCCCCCGTGGCGAGCGTGGTTACCATCTGCTTGGAGACCGGATCGACGAGCGATACCGTGTCGTCGGACTTGTTCAATACCAACAGTGTGCCGGCGTCGGCAGCGAACACCTGGCCGATCGAGCCGCTGGCGAGGGCGGCGAGCAGGAAGAGCTGGGTAGCGATCGGATGCATTCTCATGTGTGCGGCCCGAGGTGTTTCGAAGTGGCGGATTGAGCGTTGGCCGGTTCGAGACTCGACCACGGCCTTGGCCAGATGGCAGCTGCCTCCGACAGCTTGGTCCAGGATGCCGAGCTGTGCGACCATTGCGCCCTGCGGCGGTTCCGTCGCTCTCCAGCGCCCCCGTAGCTCAGTGGATAGAGCGACCGCCTCCTAAGCGGTAGGTCGTAGGTTCAACTCCTGCCGGGGGCGCCATCTAACCCGCCTGTGAAAGCGCGATGCCGGCGAAAGGGTGTCGTGCAAGCGCCGGTGCGCGTTCACGAAGCTCGGTTGCGACTATCGGTTTGCGCGGCTTTCGCTAGCCGCTGACGCAGCGGAATGTGGTGACCTGCCTGCCGGTGCCCGGCGGCAGACTGGCGTCCTTGTTGACGGTCGAGACGAGCACTGCCTTTTGGCGGCCGGCTTTCCGGCAGGCTCTTTCGGCCAGCTGCTCGCCGGCCGCGGCATCGCCTTGGTGCGTGATGCTGGTGGTGTCGTCGTGATTGATCCTGACGGTCGTGCAGGCGCTCAGAAGAGCGCAGGCGACCAGAAACATGCTCCGGCTCATGCGATTACTCCCTGGATGAGCCGATACTGTACCCATATCGGAGCAAGAGGAAGTCCGGAAAAACGTAGCGGGTTCGCGCCGCCGCGCAGCGGCTATGCCGCCATCGGCGCAGCGACCTGTACGCGGTTGCGGCCTGAGCGCTTCGCGGCATACACGGCAGCGTCAGCATGGGCGATGAGATGCTCACCCCACACGTCCAGCGTATCGCTGGTGGCGATGCCGATGCTGCAGGTGAGGCTGATCGGCGCGCCGAAGCCTTCGATCCGCACCTCGGCCACCCGCTTGCGGATGCGTTCGGCGATGGGCTCGGCGGCGGCGGCATCGGCGCTGCTCAGGATCACCACGAATTCCTCGCCGCCATAGCGGCCGATGACGTCCGACTGGCGCAGCTCGGCATGAATCGGGTCGATGATGGCGCGCAGGCAGGCATCGCCCG
>JBDHQY010000025.1:0-11541 GCA_039807315.1 Steroidobacter sp.
GCACCGCGGCGCATCCTTACGACGTGGACCCGAGTCGAGTCAGCCTCCTGGAGGCATCTGTGCCACCCGGAGCGGACAAAGCGGCCTCGGTGGGTCCTTCGGCTGGGCACCGTGCGGCCCTGCCCAGGCAAGACGATATGGCAGCAACGGACGCCAAGGCCGAGGTCTGCCGGCGCCTGCAACGGTCGTTGACAAGAATCGCCTCCAGGATGCGGGCTGGATACACGGCCAGGACCGGCGAACGCTTGAAAGCGCAACGCCGCGAGCTGCAGGCGAAGCGTCGGGCACGGCGCTGTTGAAAGAGCAAGCTCGCCAGGCTGCAGTCGACGGCTGCTGCGTACGTTATCGGTTCTGGCTTGGCCCGCCCGGGCGCATAATGCGCCGGCGCTGCCGTATTCATCGACCGCGCAGTCATTGGCACACATAAAGCAAGAATCAGGGGGGCTCGCCATGTCCGTGGTTCGCGCGTCCAGAAAGATTTGGCGGATTGTTTCGCTGGCCGGACTGCTGTTGTCGATGCCGCTGGCGCTGCCGGCTCAGGGCAACGACAAGGCGGTGGATGAAATGGTGAATCAGGCGCAGGCGGCCCTCTCCAAGGGCAAGCCGGACGAAGCGATCGCGGTCCTGCGCCGGGCGATCGAGCAGTCACCCGGCCGCGCCGACCTGTATATGCTGCGATCCCGCGCCCGGGATGCTTCCGGCAAGTTCGACGCAGCCCTGGAAGACGCCAGCAAATTCGTCGAGCTGCAGCCCGACGACGCCTTCGGCTATCTCAACCGCGCCCGCATCCTGCTGTCGCTGGACAAGAAGGAACAGGCGCTGCAGGACGCCAGCAAGGCGATCGCGCTGGCGCCGGACGAATCGGACGGCTACTACCGCCGCGCCGACATCTACAACGAGATGGGCAAGCAGGCCGAAGCCAGGGCGGACGAGGCCAAGGCCGAGGAGATCGACAAGAAGGCGCGTTGAGCGCGGCACGTGCCGGACAGGGCGAGTCGGGCTGGTTCGCCCGGCACGGTCGAGAATCGCGCTCGAAAATCCGGCGCCAGGTCGGAGGGGACGGTGCCTTTCGAGCACGGGAGATTCGAGCGTGCGAGCGGCGCGGGCTCGATCCTCCACGGGCATTCGCGGAGCTTTTCGGCGCGCGCCATTGCCATGATTAGCGCAAGACTGCAGCCGCTGGATTCCAGCGTGGGCGGTCGTGCAGTTCCACAGGTTGCTAGCCGGCGCGGCTGCGTGGCCGAAGCCGTGCCGGAGTTGGTACAGTCGCTGCCGACAATGCATAGTGGCTGCACGGGCCATTCGAAGAAGATGGTGCTCAGCCGGGGTTTCGGGGGAAAGCGATGCAATTGCTCTGCTGTCTGCTGGCGCTCGCGGCGACCGTGCCGGAAAGTGCCGGCAACTCGCCGAAGCCCGTCGAGGCGTTGCCGACTACCGTCGTCGAGGCGACCCCCGCGCTCGTTCCCGAGGAAGTTGTCGTCGAAGCGCCGGAGCCACGCTACGTCGCGCCCAACAAGCGCGACCGCATCGGCCGGGTCTGGGCGCCGGTGATGATCAATGGGCAGGGCCCGTTCCGCTTGGTGCTGGATACCGGCGCGACCAGCTCCGCCGTCATTCAGTCGGTGGCCACCAGGCTGGGTGCGGCCGCGGCCAGCGATCGGATGATGCGGCTGCACGGTGTGACCGGCACGGCCCTGGTGCCGTCGATCAGCGTCGAGCGACTGGAAGTGGGGGACCTGCTGCTGGAGGGCAAACAATTGCCCGTGGTTGCGGATGCCTTCGGCGGCGCCGAAGGGGTGCTGGGCACCGAGGGACTCATCGACAAGCGCATCGTGGTCGATTTCCGCCGCGACCAGATTTCGATCATGCGTTCGCGTCGGCAACGCGCCGAGCCCGGTTTCGTCGAAATCCCGCTGACCCTGGGCAACCATCGATTGCCGACTTTCGACGTGCTGATCGGTACGCTGCGCGTCAAGGCCATCCTCGATACGGGTGCGCAGGCGACCGTGGGCAACAGAGCGCTGCGCGAGTTGCTGCGGCGGCGGCCTGTCGAAGGTGGATTGACGCGGGAAATCGTCGGCGTGACCCTGGACGTCGCCTATGGCGAGGTCGTGCCAGTTCCCACCATGTACATCGGCGGGATCCAGGTGCGCGGCTTGCGGCTGACCTTCGGCGACATGTTCATCTTCGAGCGTTGGAAGATGACGCGCGAGCCGGTGCTGCTGGTCGGCATGGACGTCATCGGTTCGCTCGAGGCGTTCGTGATCGATTATCCGAAACGCGAGTTGCAGATCCGCGCGCGCTCGGGATTCTGACGGTCACGCGGCGTGGTGTCATCCCGACCGGGCAGCGCCTAGTTGCCCGGGAGGTCCAGATCGACGATCTCGACGCGCTGGCCCTGCAGGTCGACTTCCTCACCGACTTCGTTGCCCAGCAGTTTCTGACCCACCGGCGAGGCCCAGCTGATCAGCCCCGACGCCGGCTCGGCTTCGTCCTCGCCCACCAGCACGAACTTGCGCTGTCCGCCATCCGGATATTGCAGCGTCACGCGCGTGCCGAACCGGACTTTCACCGGCGGTTTTTCCGGATCGATGAGCTTGGCGCTGGCCCTGCGCTGCAGCCAGTAGCGCAGGTCGCGATCGATACGCGCCAGCGACGGTTTGTCGTCGGCTTGCTTGGCCTGTTCGCGCTCCTGTTCCAGCCGGCGGATCTGTGCCTCGATCTGCTGTAGGCCGCGGGCCGTGACGAAATTCGGCTGCGAGCTCACCGGGCGTTCCGGAAAATCTTCCGGGACGTCAATGCCATCCATTTCTTTGACGAAAGCGCGGCTCATGCAGATTCGAAAATGCCAGTCGACGAGGATGCGCGGCACCACCGCAGCCCCGATGAATCGCTCAATGCACGGGGCGCCGCGTGTCACACTATGAGGACGGCCGAACCGGCCTTCAAGTTCCTGCCGCCGCGGCTTTCCAGGACTGTCTTCGGCGAATGTCTGCAGGGGCTGCGGCGACGGCGCTCAAGGAGCTCAGGGTGTTGCGACAGGTTTGCGATGCGGGCGACTCGCTCGTTCAGTCCGGTTATGCGCTGCTGACGCCGGCGGATGTGCAGACGCAGCTCGGGCTGCCGGTCGATCAGCTCGACGGCCTGCGCGCCGCGTGGTCGCGTCTGCCGCAGGACATCCACCTGCGCGACGGCGGAAATTATCGTCACCGCCGCCATAGCTGCTTCACTTACGAAACCGCCACGGCGGCCCTGACCCTGGCGCCGCATCGCGCCCATTGGCAGCCGACGCAATACAACGCATTGCACGGCGGCATGGAGCGCTGGTTCGAGCGCATCGAGCCGGAAGTGGCGAGCGTGCCCATCTGGAGTCGATTGCTGCAGGCGCTTGGCGGACTGTTCGCCACGGTGCGGCCGGTGCGGCGCTGGTACATCGAAGCTCACCAGTTCCGTATCGACACTGCCGCCGGCATCGGACGGCCGACACCGGAAGGCGCGCATCGCGACGGCGTGGATTACGTTGCGGTCATTCTCGTCGATCGTCGCCAAGTGCGCGGTGGCGAGACCCGGGTGTTCGAGGCGCAAGGCATTGCCGGAGTCCGTTTCACCATGACCGTGCCCTGGACCATGCTGCTGCTCGACGACGCGCGTGTCATCCATGAAACCACGCCGATTCAGCCCGAAGGCGCGGACGCCGGCGGCGTGCGCGATACGCTGGTTCTGACGTATCGCGAGCATGGCTTCCAGTCGCCGCAGTAGACGCGGCGAACCATCAGTCCGTATCCTTCCGACACCCCGATCCCGCCCCGCATCGCCATGTCCGATTTCGTCACCCGCCTCCAGCAAGCCATCGCCGCCCACAGCCCGCTCTGCGTCGGCATCGATCCGTCCAGCGCCTTGCTCAAGAGTTGCGGATTGCCGGATTCGGCGCAGGGAGCTTACGAGTTCGGCAAGCGCGTGCTGGAAGCGGCGCAGTTCGAGTTGTCCATCGTCAAGCCGCAATCGGCGTTCTTCGAGCGCTTCGGCAGCGACGGCGTGCGCGCGATGGAACAGTTGGCGCAATTGGCACGCAGCCGTGGCGTGCTGGTTCTGCTCGACGGCAAGCGCGGCGACATCGATACCACTGCCGAGGCGTATGCCGCAGGCTATTTCTCGCCCGCCAGTCCGTTGCGGGTCGACGCGGTGACGACGCACGCCTATCTCGGATTCGCCGCCCTGGAGAAATTTCTCGACATCGCCATTCGCAACGACGGCGGCGTGTTCGTCGTGGTGCGCTCGTCGAATCCCGAAGGCCGCGAGCTGCAGACCGCGCAGCAGACAAATGGCGAAACCGTCGCAGGTAACCTGTGTCGTCAGATCACCGAGCGCAACCGGCGTACCGGCGGCGCCGGACCGGGCCCGATCGGCGCAGTGGTTGGCGCTACCTGCGAGGATGCTGCCGAGACGGTCGCCGCGATGCCATCAGCGTTCATCCTGGCGCCGGGCGTCGGCGCGCAGGGTGCGACCATCCATGATGTGCTCACGCGCATGCCCGCTGCCCGCGGCCGCGTGCTGCCGAATGTGTCGCGCGCCATCCTGGCGAACGGCTCGAGCGCAAGCGATATCAGAACCACGATTCGGGCGCTGCAAGCGCAGTCGCGCGATTTGTTGTGAAGGAGTCAGGGCGATGCACTATCTGCTGATCTACGATTTCGTTCCCGATTATCTCGAGCGCCGCGGCCAGTTCCGCGACGAGCATCTGAAGCTCGCCTGGGAATCGAGCGAGCGAGGCGAGCTGCGTATCGCCGGTGCGCTGACCGATCCGGTGGACTCGGCCGTCCTGTGGTTCGAGGGCGATTCGCCGGCCGCCGCCGAGCACTTTGCGAAGACCGACCCCTACGTCCTCAACGGTCTGGTGCGCAACTGGCGCGTGCGCCAGTGGACGACGGTGGTAGGCAAGCAAGCCAACACGCCGGTCCGTCCGGCGTAGCCGCTGCTGCAGACGTCGAATTCCGCAGCGGCGTCCACTCCCGAAATAGTCGAAGGCAGCTGCCGCTCGGCAGCTGCCTGGCGCCCCGTACCTGTGGTGTGCCGGATGTTGCCGCTGAAATCGGTACCGCCGACGTCGTCGACATGATGGGCGATGTCGCCGAGTTTCCGGATCGATGATCACATCGCCCTGCGCGCCCTCGCGCAGGTGTGGGCCCACCTGCTCGCGCGAGATGGATTCCTGTCCCGCTTGTAGGGCGACAGGCTTGGCGTGGAATGATCGAAACGACCTTGGCTAGACGGCGCTGCGATCCCTGGAGCTTTCTGGCGAGGTCATGCGCAGGGCCGCGATCAGCAGCCGGGCCTGCAACTGCTCGGTGAACGAGGCCGGCCGGGCCAGGGACATGCGTTCGAGCAAAGGCTGCCAGCGAGCCTCGGGTCGTGCTCTCAGCGCCTGGCGCAGCAAGGTCAGCCGGCCGGACCAGGATTGCGTGCTGCGCCCCAGCCATTGCAGCGCGCGGCTCAACACCAGCTCCTCATCGGTGAAGTCCGACCCGAAGGGCAGCTCCGCGAACAGCCCGCTCTGACGCCAGGCCGCGAAGCGGTCGGCCAGCAATTCCGGACGGTTGGCGCGTGCCGCATCCGGAATCCGATAATCGGCGGGGAGTTTGTCGGCTCGTCGCGCATCGGCAACGAAGGACTCCTGGAAGCGCGCGTCCATAACGCCAAGCAGTGCTGCGACGATCTCCTGATCCGTCTTGCCGCGCAGATCGGCGATCCCATATTCGGTGACCACGATATCGCGCAGATGGCGCGGAATCGTCGCGTGACCGTAGCTCCATGGAATGTTGGAGGTCGTCTTGCCATCCTTGGTGCGCGTGGCCCGCAGGCACAGGATGGAGCGGGCTTCGGGCAGGGCATGCGCCATCGCGACGAAGTTGTACTGCCCGCCGACGCCGCTCACGACCCGGCCGCTTTCCAGCGCGTCGGACACCGCTGCGCCGAGGCCGGTGACCATCATGGTCGTATTGATGAAGCGCGCATGGCGCCGCTGCGCCACTTTCAATTCCCATTCGTGCCCGTACAGCTCGTTGACGAAACTGATGCCGCGCATCGCGAACAGGCGGCGTTGCTCGGCGGGCAACTCGCGCAAGCCGGCGTAGAAATCCTTCGGTCCGAAGAAGAAGCCGGCGTCCACCAGCACGCCGTTGCGCAGCCGCTGTCCCAGGCACGTTCTTGCGATGTCCGCGCGATGTTCGGGCTCGTCGAAGCTCGCCGAGATCAGCTCGCCGCCGGGCGCGATCAACATGCCGCGCTCGTACTGCACGTCGTCGCGAAACACGCCGACGTCGCGCAGCTCGTTGAAATCCACATACGACATGCGATTCATGCCGGCTGCGCTCAGCGCATCGAGGGTTCGCTGGCTGACGGTCTCGTCGATGTGGCCTTCGTCCAGCAGCCGCTGCAGTCGCGCGCTCGGATAGACGCGCCGCTTCAATACGCCGTCGCGATACAGGTCCAGGAAGCCGTCCACCAGCATCTCGGAGCAACCGTACAGGCCGCGCTCGAACGGCGCAGTGCCGCCTTCGCTCTCGATCAGGCGCCGGTGCCGTTCCAGAAGGCCCGAGCCTTCCAGCACCTCGCGATAGATCGCCGGCTGCTGGTGCCGCAGCAGGATGGCGTGAACGATGGCGTCGCCCAGCTCGCCGATGCCCAGCTGCAGCGTGCCGCCGTCGCGCAGCAAGGTGCTGACGTTCAGTGCGATGGCGTGCTCGGTCGCTGCGATCGGCATATTCGGCGGACAGAACAGCGGGAATTCCCGCGCGCCGTCCTCGAGCAGGAAATCGAAGGTGTCGGCGGCAACCAGTGCGTCGCCGTACATGAAAGGCATCTCGCGATGCAGCTGGCCGATGAGCGCGAACGGGCGGCCGCTGGCGCGCATGGCCGCTATCTGCGGCAGCAGGTCCGCCGTCATGTCGGGATTCGAGCCGAGGCTCAGGACGCCGGCGGGCATTTCCCCCGCCGGCGGTGGCGCAACCAGTTGTGCGATGACGTTCAATCCACGCTGGATCGCATCGCGCGCCACGTGCGTGTAATTGGCACACAGATAGTGCCGCTGCAGATGTTCGTTGTGCAGCCACGCGCCGGGCTCCAGGAAGAACTCGATCACCTCGATGTTCTGCGGCAGCCGCTGTTGGCCGATCAGGCGCACGTACTCCAGCTCCGGATAGTCACCGAAGATGCGCCGCGTGAACGGCTCGATGAACCGACGCTCCAGCCCGCTTCGGCCCTGCGGTACCCGCAGCGACAGCGCCGTGACGATGGTCAGGCTGAGGCCCGGATCGCTGGCCGCGCGGCGCACGAAGGCATTCACCAGCGGGTTAGGCTTGCCGATCGCAACTGGCAATCCCAGCACCACGCGCTTGCCCACTCGGCTCAGCGTCGCTTCGACACAGGTATCCGGATCGGTGAAGCGGACCGGTGCGGGATGAGTCATGCTCGGCGCAGTCCGGCGCTTACTTCAACAGCAGGGCGAAACGGATCTTGACTTCGTTGGCCACCGTTGCGGTGTCCTTCCATTCGCCTTGACCCACGCCGAAATCCAGTCGCTTGATGGCCGCGGTGCCCTTCAGCCAGGCGCTGCCGTTGTGGTGCTCGAAGGTGAATTCGATCGGCACCTCGCGCGTGACATCGCGCAGTGTCAACTTGCCGGTGGCCGTGAACTTGTTGCCGCCGCTGGCGCTGAACTTGTCGGCGACGTAGCTGCCGCTGGGCCAGCGCTTCACGTCGAACAGGTCGGCGCTGCGGATGATGCCGTCGCGCTCGCCGTCGCGCGAGTTCACCGAAGCCAGGTCGATCTGCACGTCGAAGCGGCTGCCGGCCAGGTCCTGCGGATCGAAGACGATGTCGGCGGTAAATTTTTCAAATTTGCCCTCGAACGGGGCGCCGGCCTGGGTGGCGGCGAAAGTGAGCGTGCTCTCCTTGGGCTGCAGCGTCCATTGCGTGGCGGCGAGCGCGAGCCCGGCGGCGGTCAGGATCACGGCGGCGAAGGAGGCGATTCGGCTGAGTTTCATAGGCGGATTCAAGATGGCTGGATGATCGATGGAAGTGGGCGCGGCGCTGCCGTTTCAGGCTTTCAGCTTCAGCGGCAGCATTCTGCGCAGCACGTTGTCGCGATCGAAGAAATGGTGCTTGAGGGCGGCCGCCACGTGCAGCAGCGCGATGCCGGCCAGTGTCAGCGCCAGGATCTCGTGCATTTCGTGGAAGAATTCGTAGCGCGCCTGGTCCGGCTGCACCAGGTCGGGAAAGGTGAACACGCCGAACCAGCTCACCGGAAAATTACGTGCCGAAGACATCATCCAGCCGAACAGCGGTGTGATCAGGATGAGCGCGTACAGCGCGCCGTGAGAGAGGTGAGCGGCGATGCGCTGCCAGCGCACGGTGGTCTGCGGCATGGCCGGTACCGGATTGACCAGGCGCCAGATCAGGCGCAGCACCGCCAGCGCGAAAATGGTCATGCCGAACGACTTGTGCTGGGCCAGCACCGCGATTTTCGCCGGGCCCAGCGGCAGGCCGCCCGCTTTGAAGGCCAGCGAGAACTGGGTGATGATCAGGACCACGATGCTCCAATGAAGCAGCTGCGCGACCGCGCCATAACGTTGTTGGTCGTTTCTGATCTGCATCGGGCGGGGCTCCTTGGACCCGGGGCGGATCTGCAGTTTAAGGGATTCTACGCTCGCAGCCAGTCATCGAACGTGCCGCGGTCCAACGATACTCGCGCGGCGAGGAGCCAGGCATGCAGCCACTCGTGAAAATTCTGCCGCTGCTAGGGCTCATCTGCCTGCTGACGGCGTGCCCGACGGCGATGCGGACGCCTGCGTCGGAGAAATCTCCGCTGCCGCCCGTGCCCACAGCAGACCTGCGCGGTGCGACGATTTACGAAGTGGACCCGCGGGCGTCCAACCTGCACATACTGGTTTACCGCGGCGGCGCGCTCGCGCGGCTGGGGCACAACCACGTGATGACGGCGCAGCGCTTGAGCGGCAGCGTGTGGATCCAGTCGACGCTGGCGAAGTCCGGGTTCCGCTTTTCGTTTCCAGTCGCGGCCGTGAGCGTCGACGATCCGGCGGCACGTCATGCCGCCGGGGTCGATTTTCCACCGGAGATCCCACCGGCGGACCGTGATGGCACGCGCAGGAACATGCTGCGCCCCGAGGTGCTGGATGCCGAGAACCATCCGACCATCACGCTTGAATCGGTACGCATCGCGGGGACGCTGCAGGCGCCTGAGCTGACTGCACGCATCACCATCAAGCAGGTCAGTCGCGACGTTCCGATCGCGGCGGCGGTGAAGATCGAAGGCGCGACGCTCGCGGCGAACGGCGAGTTCGAGATCCGGCAGAGCGATTTCGGCATCGAGCCCTTCAGTATGGCGCTCGGTGCCCTGCAGGTGCAGGACCGGCTGAAAGTGCGCTTCCGCATCGTGGCGGCGCAGCGCTGATGCCGCCTGCGTTCAGCGCCGCAATCCGCTCCCTTGCAGCGGAGGGCTTTGCGACTAGGACGCTCTGACTTGTTCGTCACTCCCGCGCAAACGGCAGTCCATCTTGTCCCCTCAGGCGGATTCCCGCCCTCGATCGAGTCGAGGGCGGGCTTTGCTCGGCCATGACCGGCAACGAGCATCCATGAAGAAGGCGGGATGACTGCGGCGCGGCCGCTCACGCAGCGCTGCAGAAATGACTCTATCCCCCACCGAGAATCTCGGCAGCGATCGATGTGGCGCCGTACACATCGCGCAGCGCCGTGATGATGATCTTCGGATGCACCGCCACGGCGCGGTTGTTGCGTTCGTTGTACCAGTAGCTGCCGGCGATGGAGTGGATATTGCCATCGAAGGCCAGGCCCACCAGCCGGCCCTGTGCATCGATCAGCGGGCTGCCCGAGTTGCCGCCGACGATGTCGTTGGTGGTGACATAGTTGAACGGCGTGTTCGGATCCAGCTTGCTGCGCGCGTCGAGCCAAGCTTGCGGCAGCCGGAACGGATCCTTGCCCGTGGCGCGCTCGTACAGGCGTGCCAGTTGCGTGAAGGGCGCGACGTCCTCGCCTTTCTCCTTCCATCCCTGCACGGCTCCGTAGCTCACCCGCAGGGTGAAATTGGCATCCGGATAGATGTTCGTGCCGAGTGCCGCAAAGCGCGCTTTCGCGATCCGTTCCTGACCGGCGGCGACCGGCGCCTGCACTTCGTCCTCATAGCTCTTGCGCACGGCGCGGGCGGCGCCGTCGACCTGGCGGGCGAGCACGATCATGGGATCGGTGGAGGCATCGACGGCTGTCGAGCCGCCGTCCCACAGCGCCTTGCGAACCGCTGGATCGGCTAGCTTGCTGCCGGCGATGAGCTTGCTGGCCAGCGAGTCGGGCGATTCGCTCGCCAGCAGCTGGCGTACCACCGCATCGTCCGGTCCAAGTGTCTCGCGCAGCTTGTCGAGCGAGAAGGACAGCGACACCTGCTCGAAATCGGCGTGTACCGGCGTCGTCGCCAGCAGGCCGGCGGCGATCTTCGGCAGATTGGAGTCCGCGTATTCGCGCAGGCGCAGCTCGTTCGTCTTCGGGCGCTCGGCGGCACCGCGCACCAGTTGTCGCGCATAGCCGAAGAGCTTGCTGTTGAAGCCGGCGCCGCTTTCCAGGAACAGGTAACGATCGTAGATCTCGCGGTAACGATCCTCGGCCCTGGCGATGTCATCCCAGGCCTTGCCGGCCTCGGCTCCCGCCTTGGCGCGCAGCTCCCGCTCCTGCTCGATCTTCTGCGTGAACATTTCATCGTCGTTGAGCGCGCGCTGGAAGCCGCGATACACCTTCAACGAGTTCTCGTAACCGAGCAGCGTGTCCTGGATGATGCGCAGCGGCTCCTCGCCGCTCTTGCCCCATTGGATCAGCCGTCCGCGGTACTCCGAGTTGCGATTCAGGAAGGAGGGCACGGAGACATCGCGCTGGAACTTGAGCTGCGCCACCGTGAACGATCGATTGGTGTTGCCCGGGTGGCCGGCGACGAACACCGGCTCGCCCACCGCAGGACCGTCGACGCGCCATTGCAGATGATTCGGGGTACGTGCGGGCTTGCCGTTCTCGTACACGCGCAGCAGGCTGAAGTCGAGGCACCAGCGCGGGAAGTTGAAGTTGTCCGGATCACCGCCGAATGCGGCGATGGCATCGTGCGGCGCGAACACCAGGCGCACGTCTTCATAGCGCTTGTACTTGTACAGGAAGTACTGGCCGCCCTGGTACAGCGTGACCGACTCGCAGGCGAGCGGACCGGTTCTGCGGTCCTTGGCCGAGGCCGCGGTGCAGGCCGCCTCCAGCCGGCTCAGAGTCTGCTTGCGCGCTTCGTTGGCCTTCACGTCCGGCAGGCCGGCGGTGGCGGCGTTCACCTTTTCGGTGATGTTTTCCGTGCCCATCAGCACCGACAGCATTTCGGTGGGGCACTTCTTCTCGCTGCTGCGCTGGGTGGCGCTGTAGCCGTTGGCCACGTAGTCGTTGCCGGCGCTGGAGATCTCCGACAGGCACTCCATGACACAGTGA
>JBDHQY010000026.1:0-11524 GCA_039807315.1 Steroidobacter sp.
ACATCGCCTACGCCGCCGTGCAGGCCGGGCATCGCGTCCTGTTTCGCACGGCGTCGGACCTGCTGACCGACCTGGCCTGCGACTCGCCGCAACTGCGCCGCCGCAAATTCGGCTACTACGCCCGGCCCGCGCTGCTGGTGATTGACGAAGTGGGCTATCTGGCGTACGACACGGCGGCGGCGGACTTGCTTTATGAAGTCGTCAATCGCCGCTACGAACGCTGCTCCATCCTCATCACCAGCAACCGCGCCTTCAAAACCTGGAACGAAGTCTTCCCCAACGCCACCTGCATCACGACGCTGCCTTCGAGCACGTACACGAACGTGTTTGCATTGTGGCGATGGCTGACCGACGCCGCGCCGGGCGGATATTCGACGGTCAGCATGACGCCTTCCTTGCCTGGCACGTCCGGTAGCGGCTTGGCCATCAGCTGCGTCACCTTCCCGGCCGAAATCGACGCCGCGTCGCTCGCAGTGGCGTCGAGCGCCAGCATCGACATGCCGCACAGCACGCTCGATACGATCCAGACTCTGCCCATCTTCAGCACCCCTCATGCAGTTGTTGTTTTGGCCGCGCCTTCCGGCTGATAGCTGCCCGGCACCGCGCGGAACGGTATCGCGAAACGGTTCCAGCCATTGATCTCCACTATGCACAGCGTCAGCGCCACCAGCTCCTCCTCGGAAAACGCGCGGCGCGCCTGCTCGTATACGAGGTCGTCGACCTCCTGATTCTCGAGCAGTGTAACCGCTTCCGCCCAGGCCAGGGCCGCCCGCTCACGTTCGCTGTAGATCGGCGCCTCGCGCCATGCGCCCAGAAGATACAGCCGTTGCTCGGTCTCCCCCAGCGCTCGCGCATCCTTGGTGTGCATGTCGATGCAGAAACCGCAGCCGTTGAGCAGCGACACCCGCGCCTTGATCAGATGCGTCAACGACGGCTCGAGCACACCGTTCACGGCTTCCTTCAAGCCGAGCATGGCCTGGTAGACCTTGGGGTATTTCAGTGGATTGACGCGTGCAGTCATCTCATCGCTCCTGTGCATTGCCCGATAGCGGCATTCTCGACCGATAGACGTGACTGGCCCGCGGTCTGTGACACGGATCAGGCAGGCAGGAACGCACCGAGCTTGTCGGGATTGGCGATGCTGTAATAGGCATGGATCCGCGCGCCATCCGTATCGATCGTCGCGACCGAATGCAGCTTGCCCAGGTAGTAGGACGCTATCGCCGGCTCGCCGTTGACGCGGACGATGGTACGTACGGGCTGCAACATGACCCGGCGCGCAATGGCGTACCAGAGCATCGAGATGCGCTCGGCGCCGTGCAGCGGCCGATGCACAGCCACGGCCTTGCCGCCGCCATCGGAAATCATGATGGCGTCCTGCTCGAAAACGGCCAGGATCTGCTGGCGGTCGCCGCTGGAAACCGCACCGATGAAGCGCTCCAGCATCCTGATGCGAGTGGCATCGTCGACCATGAAGCGCCGCCGGCGCGACGTCAGCCGCTGGCGGGCACGATGCACCATCTGCCGGCAGGCAGCCTCGCTCTTGCCCAGCGTCGCGGCGATATCGACATAGTCGTCGTCGACGATGTCGTGCAGGATGAAAGCGGCGCGTTCCTCCGGCGCCAGCGTTTCGAGGACGGTCAGGAAAGCGATCGAGACATCGCCTTCGAATTCCGCGACGGCTTCCGGCGTGTTCATGTCACCGTCCGCCAGCGGCTCGGGCAGCCAGGGCCCGAAGTACGCCTCGCGTTCGACCTTGGCACGCCGCAACCGATCGATGGCGAGCCGGGTCACGGTGGTCGTCAGCCAGGCTTCGGCCGAGCGGATGGCGTTGGCATCCGTATCGTGCCAGCGCAGATAAGCGTCCTGCAGCACGTCCTCCGCGTCCGCCCGGCTGCCCAGCATCCGATATGCCGCGCCGAACAGGCGTTGCCGATGCTGCTTGAAGATATCGGCCCTGGATTGCACCTGACCACCGTGGTTCTGCCCGGACACTCCAAAGACGCACCAAGGCAGGGATTCGTGACAACACTCGTGCCGGATGAATCCGGCGTGCGGCATTTGAAGATCGCCGCGCCGGCAACCGCTCGCCGCTGAGCCTGGCGTCCGCACCGACGTTTCCCGGGACCTGCTGTCGCACTCCCGTCCTGTGCCGACGCAGCGATGACGAGGATTCTAAGAGACCACTGCGCCGGCGGGACTCGACACATTCACTGACCGGATTGCGCCTTGCGTCATGCAGAGCGCGCCCGGCGCTACGGAGATCCACCGGACCGGCCGACCACCACGAAGCTGTCGGCAAAGTAAGGCGTCTCGGCGAAACAGTTGGTGGGAATGCCGCGATGCTCCGCGTAGTGCAACTGGATCTCCTGTCCCACGACCCGCGACAGTCGCGCCGCCAGTTCGGGATCGCGGGTGCTGAAATCCCACAGCTGCGGCGCTACGCCGCCGACCACGTACAGGGCCAGCTGACCTTCGTAGGTCTTGCAGATCCAGCCCTTGCGGGAGAACTTGACCAGTACGCCGGCATGGTCGCCGGTGGAGTAGGCCCAGGACAGGGTGAACCAGGCCCACAGCACCGCTGCCGCAAGCATCCCGGCCGCGACGATGAGCAGCACGCGTTTGAAGACGCGACGGCGAGAATCCGCATTCCCGAGCATCGGAAAGCTCCCTGTACGATCCAATCGGTGAACCACGCCGGCATCGGCGTTGCAGCCCACACCGCATCGTTGCCCTCGAGACGCGCGACGCCGGAAGAACGATCGGCCGGGATCATAACCTGCCACCCTGCCGATTACCGCCGCCGGGAAAGGACTGATGCAGGCTGCCTCGTCATTGCCGCGCAGAGCCTGCCGTGAGCTTGAGCGGGGCGAGAATCCATCCGAATCATCGGATGGGCCCGCGCCAGTGCGGCAGTGAGCAACCCGGACCGCCCCTAGCAACCACCCTGCGCCCGGTAAACCTCCCGAACCGCATCGATGGTGTCGGCCATGTCGGCCGGCTTGTCCGGCCGGTATGCTTTCACGCGGGCGAAGCGCAATGCCAGCCCGCCCGGATACTGCGAACTCGCCTGGATATCGTTGAACGCAATCTCCACCACCAGTTCCGGCCGCACGAACACGGTATGGCGATCCCTGCCGACTTCGCGCGCCAGGAATTCCCTGGTCTGCCATTCCAGCATCGCGTCGGTGAGACCCTTGAATGTCTTGCCCAGCATGACGTACTGGCCGGTAGCCGAATCGCGCGCACCCAGGTGCAGGTTGGAGAGCTTGCCGCTGCGGCGGCCATGCCCCCATTCAGCAGCGAGCACCACCAAGTCGAGCGTATGCACATGCTTGACCTTGAGCCAGCTCGCACCGCGGCTGCCGGCTTCGTAAGGAGCATCCAGCGCCTTCACCATCACGCCTTCGTGTCCGCGGGCGAGCGAGTCGTCGTAGAACGCCCGGGCTTCCGTTTCGCTGGCGGTGACGATGCGCGGCACACGAATCGACTCCGGCAATACCTGCGCCAGGGCAGCGAACCGCTCATGCGCCGGACGGTCCGCAAGACTGCGATCGTCGAGCCGCAGACAGTCGAAAAAATAAGCATGCAGCGGCAACTCGGCGCGCAGGGCTTGCACGTCCAGTTTCCGGCCGAAACGACGCATGGTGATCTGGAAGGGCTTCGGCCTGCCGTCCGCGTCGAGCGCGATGGTTTCGCCGTCCAGCACCAGCTCGCGAGCGGCAATGCCTCGAACGGCGGCAACGACTTCCGGAACCGCGACCGTGACGTCATTGAGGCTGCGTGTATAGACTCGCACCACTTCGTCCACCTTGTGCACTTGCACGCGCGCGCCGTCGACCTTCCATTCGAAAGCGGCTTCGCCGCCCAGCTGCTCCAGTGCGTCGGCGACGTCAATGGCGGTCTGCGCAAGCATGGGAGCAATGGGCGACAAGGTTTCGAGTTGGAATTTCGCCAGCCCCATCGCGCCTTCCAGCAAGGCGGCGCGTGCCAGCGCTCCGATCTGCTTGGCATACATCGCAGCGCGACGCACTTCGACCACCGGAACGTCCGCGGCGGCCGCAATGGCATCGATCATCAAGCCGGCCAGAGCACCCTGGCGCAGCTCGCCGACCATGAGATTGAACAGGAACGTCTGTTCGTCGGCCGTGGCCCGCGAGAACAACGCCCGCAATTCCTGTACGCGCCGGGCAGATGAACCTGAACCGCGGATACCCAGGATCGAGTCGAACGCCGCATCGACATCCACGACCGTCAGTGTTGCGCTCGAAGCAGGCCGGATGGCGCTTGCCGTCTGCAGCAACGAGTAGCCGATGCCGAGCTTTCCCTGGCGCGTCTCTCCAGCAAGGTACGCGGCGCCGATCTCGATCTCATCCGCACTCATCGAGCGCAGGCAGGCCGCCAGCTCGCGCAGTTTGGCCAGCCTGCTGGTCGTCTGCGCGACGCGTCCGGAGGTGGCCACTACCTGTATGAAGGTGGACATATGGATTCAGCTTTGCGGGCGCAGCCGAACGAGCCCCGGTTGATCGCGCGATTGATTCGTCCTTGGCCATGGTGTCTATTACCAGCGCGCTCCGCAAGGCACGCAGAGCGTGCCTGCGAGAGTCCGCAACAGGAATGGCATTCGCAGACAGCAAGTTCCGCTGATCGCATGTGACCTCGATAAAATCCCTGGAATACCGCTTCACAATGGAAACACGACACGTCAGCCCAGGCACGATCGCGGTCTGGCGCAGCCAGGCCGTCATCGGCACGCTGGCGGCAATACTCGCAGCGGCGATTTTTCTGTTGCCACACGCCGCATCGGGATGGTCGCCGCTGGCGATCGCACTGGCCGTGACCGCCCTGGCGGCGAGCTGGATCTGGCCACCGATCTACTATCGCCACTTGTGCTACGGCGTCGATGCGACCGGCATCGTGATCGAGCGTGGCGTACTCTGGCGCTCCCGCATCGCGCTGCCGCGCGTGCGCATCCAGCACACGGACGTATCGCAGGGTCCGCTGCAACGGCAATTCGGCATCGGCACGTTGAAGCTGTACACCGCGGGCAGCCGGCACACCATGATCGTGCTGCCGGGGCTGGACCACCCCGACGCCATCGCCCTGCGCGATGCCTTGCTGGCGGAGAACGCTTCGAGTGGCGTCTGAGCCGCAGTTCGAGCCGCCGCTGAAACTGCACCCGCTGTCGTGGGTGTTCGCGCTCGTCACCTACGTCAGGCAGCTGATTGTGCCGCTCGCCGCCATCGCGATATTCGGCGCGAAGGACGACACCGCCTTGTGGGGACTGATCGCCATCGTGCCGCTGCTGATCGCGGCGCTGTGGCAGCAATGGATCTATCGCTACGGCTTCGGACCGCGCGGCCTGGTCATCCGGGAGGGACTGTTCTTCCGCAACGTGCGCCAGATCGAATATCCGCGCATCGAGAACATCGATATCGAGCGCGGCCTGCTGCACCGCCTGTTCGGCGTAGCGCAAGTCAGCATCGCCACCTCGACCGGCGGTAAAGCGGAAGCCTCGATTCGCGTACTGGGCCTCCCCGCGGTCCAGGAAATGCGCGAGCGTATTTTCATGCAGGCGCAGACAGCGCCGGAACCGCCCGCCGTGGAGGCCGGGGAGGCACTGCTGCATCTACCGCCGACGGAACTGGTGCGTTACGGCCTCATCGACAATCGCGGCATGATCATCGTCGCTGCGATCGCCGGCGTGGTGTATCAGAGCGGATTCATCGAGCTGCTCCGCGTCAACATCGACAATTGGCTGCATTCGCGTCAGCTCGCCGAATTCGCGGCACTGGGTATCGCGATGCAAGCCGCTTTCACCCTGGCCGCGCTGCTCGGCGTCGTTGCCTCGCTTCGCCTGCTGTCGGTCGCACTCGCGCTGGTGACGTTGTTCGATTTCACGCTGACGCGACACGGACAGGACTTGCGCATCCGGCATGGACTGTTCACCCGTCTCTCCCTGACGCTGCGCGTGAAGCGCATTCAAGCGGTGCATCGAAACGAAACTCTGCTGCATCGCTGGTTCGGACGCGTTTCCCTGCGGGCGGATCTGGCTGGCGATGGCAGCGCCGATCGAGAGGGCAAACGGCAATCGCAGAGTCGTACGCGCTGGCTGGCCCCGATCTGTACGGCCACGCAGGCGCAGGCGCTGATGGCAGCGGCGCTGCCGGAAATCGATCTGAGCATCGAACCGGACTGGCAGCCGCTGGCACCACGAGCAGGAGTCCGTGTCTTCAGGCAAACGGTCTATGTCTGGGCCGTGCTGATGCTGCCGGCATTCGTGGCGACGCAACTGACACCACAGCTGACCGGCTTTGCCAGCGGCTGGGTGCTGCTGGCTGCGCTTGCCGGCCTGCCACTGGCCTGGGCACGCTCACATATATATGTGACACATACCCGCTGGGCGCTGACGCCGGGGGCCATCTTGTTCCGGTACGGATGGCTGACACGCCGCCTCATCGTCGCGCCGCGCCAGCGGATACAGTCCGTGACGCTATCCGCCTCGCCCTTCGATCGCCGCTATGCGATGGCGGCAATTTTCGTCGACACGGCCGGTGCCGGCGCGCTGCGCGATCGCATTCGTATTCCGATGTTGTCGAGGCCGGCGGCCGAGCAGTTGATGGCAGCCCTCTATGCATTGCCGCCAAGAGAGATGCCTGACGCTGCGGCTCCGGCGTGAACGCACGCCCATCGCCCCAGGACCTGGCGCGATGCTTCGGCTCGCCCTTCGAGTCATCCGTTGCCGCAACCGATGTGGCGGACGAATCGATCCCGATACCGGATCGCGATCGGCGATCCCACGGTGATGATGTTGGATGTGGATCGGCCGCTGCTTACGGATGCGGCGTGGAACCGTTCGCTGAACCGACGCGCACGGGCAGCGGCACATTGCACACGTCGATGTGTCCTGCCGGCACCTTGTACCAGTCATCGCGCCGATTGCGGCGCGACTCGATCAGATCGGTGAAAGTCGCCGTGTCGGTCCGCAATGCCTCCAAGACAAGGCGCTCCGGCGGCGGCACATCCGCGGCCACGCGAATGCGGTTGATCGTGACGTTCTGCTCCGGCTTGTCGTAGACGCCCATCGGAGCCGGGCCACGCGGCAACGCAGACAACAGCTCGATGCCCCGCACGACCCGCCCCACCACGGTGATGTTGCGGTCGAGCTGTCTTGGCGCATGCCCCGTGACGACGTAGAGCTCGCTGCCGCCGCCGCTGTCCGCAGAGTTGTCCCGCCCTGCTCCGACCATTCCATAGCAATGCACGGGCCAGGCGGACCCTGACTCACTGTCGCGAGCTGCAGGAAAACCATCGACGAACCCGGTTTGCGGCGCGTAGGTGTCCGGGTCGGGCAAGACCGTAAACGCCAACCCCTTGGCGGGACGAGTAAACTCCGCTGGCAGCGTGCGCTTGGCGATGCGCGGAGTGCGTGCATTCTTTGGATCGTTCCACTGCACCACGAAATTGTCCTGAGCGCGGGTGATGGCCAATCCGTCGAAATAGCCTTCTCGCACCAACGCGCGGATATTGTCGGCATGCTGCGGCGAGAACTGCGGAGCAAGCTCGATGATCACGCGCCCTGCCGGGATATCCATGTACAGCGTGTTGGCCGGATCGATCGGCCGCCAGTCGGCGGGCTTGGCGGCTGCCAGTACATCGTCCATGGTGCGACCGGCGGCGTGCGCCGGCTCCTGCCCCAGGCTGATGCACAGCATCCCAGCCAGGCCGATCGCCGACAGGATCGGCTGTCTTGCTCGCGTGCAGCTCAACAATGGTTTCTGGTGACGGCTGGACATGCTGTTCGTCTCTCTTGCCGGATCCGGTGATCGCCAGTAGCTGGATGATCGCGGCTGACAGGCTGCAACTCAATACCCGCCGGCAAACGCACCCACCAAGAGCGCACGGCAGGTCCATCGTTCCGGCACAGACGGAATGAATCCGCCGACGCCGATGTCCGGCAGCAGCCGGCCTGCCCGGCTCGCGCCGCTAGAAGCGCAGCGGCCCGAACAGCCCCAGCAGGCCGATGACGATCAGGTAGATCGCCACGATGAAGCGCAACAGCTTCGGCACGAACAGGATCAGGACGCCGGCAATGAGTGCGGCCAGCGGACCGATGCTCAGCTGAAGATTCATTGTGCCTCCAGGATCGAACTGCGCGCCGATTGCGCGGCGGCAGTGTAGCCTCAGACACTGCTACCACGAAGCACCGCCACGGCATGGCAAATACGTAGTTCGCCGGAGCCGGCTCGAGCTGCGCAGGCATCACCGCAAGCCGCACGGCGATGTCCAAGGAAACTCCGATCTACCTCCTGTTCGTCATTTCCGCGCAGAGCCGCCTCCGCGCAGGCAGGGGCGTGAATCCAGTTGGATCAACAAGATAGCCCCCACCCGGGGTGACGGAGTAAATCAGACCCTCCCTGAGACTTTTCGTCATGAGCCTGAGTCGCGCCGCTTCAGGCACGGCCGTTCACTCACGCTTCTCCTGCAACAGCGGCTGGATCAGATCGAGCGGCAGCGGAAAGACAATGGTCGAGGTCTTCTCGCTGGAAATGTCCGCCAACGTCTGCAAGTAACGCAATTGCATCGCGCGCGGATCGGCACCAAGTGCGTGTGCGGCCTCCACCAGCATGGTGGCCGCCTGCTTCTCGCCCTCGGCGTGAATCACTTTGGCACGGCGCGTCCGTTCGGCTTCCGCCTGCTTGGCGATCGCGCGGATCATGGTCTCGTCCAGGTCCACGTGCTTGATCTCGACATTCGACACCTTGATGCCCCAGGCGTCGGTGGCCTGGTCGAGGATGTGCTGGATGTCCAGGTTCAGCTTGTCGCGCTCGGACAGCATTTCGTCCAGCTCGTGCTGACCCAGCACCGAGCGCAGCGTGGTCTGCGCCAGCTGACTGGTCGCCTCGAAGGGGCTGGCGACCTGGATGATGGTGCGCGCCGGATCGACGATGCGGAAATACACCACGGCATTGACCTTCACCGAAACGTTGTCGCGCGAGATGACGTCCTGGGTCGGCACGTCCAGCACGATGATGCGCAGGTCGACCTTGACCAGGCGCTGGATGAAGGGCACCACGATGATGATGCCCGGCCCCTTGGTGCCGGTGTAGCGGCCGAGCGTGAAGATCACGCCGCGCTCGTACTCGTTCAGGACCCTGATGGCCGAGAAGATCAGAATGACGAGAATGACGGCAGCAACGATCGCGGGCATATGCTTCTCCTGTGATTCAAGTCTTCTGCAGCGGCCCACCGGGGCGCAGCGGCTCGACCTGCAACGTGAGACCATCGACCCGCACGATGCGCAGCGGATCGCCGGCCTTGACCGCTTCGCTGGTGACGGCATTCCAGATCTCGCCGCGCACACGAACCGGCCCGGTACGCTCGAAATCGGTCATCGCCACGGCCGGTTCGCGCAGCAGTTGCTCGGCACCCGTGACCACCGGGCGTTTGCGTGAGCGAGAGAAGTAAGTGCTGATCAGCAGCGCCACCAGCGCGCCGGCGACGGCAATGCCGCCGATCAGGCCGCGCGCGATGGTGAAGCCGGGCGCGTTCGTGTCCATGAGGATGATCGAGCCGATCACGAAGGCGACCACGCCGCCCAATCCGAGCGAGCCAAAGCTCGGAGCGAAGGCTTCGGCAACGATCAGCGCAACGCCCAGAAGCATCAATCCGAGTCCGGCGTAATTGACCGCAAGCACCTGGAACGCATACAGCGCCAGCAACAACGCAATGGCACCGACGACTCCGGGCAAGAAGGCGCCGGGGTTGTAGCCTTCCAGCAGTAAGCCGTATACACCGATCAGCATCAGCAGGTAGGCAACGTTCGGATTCGTCAGCATGGCCAGCAGCTTGGTACGCCAGCTCGCTTCCACGCGCTCCACCGCAAGATCCGCCGTGGCCAGCGTCAGCTCGCCGGTGCTCACTTTCACGACACGACCGTTCATCTGCAGCAGCAGATCCGCCACGTCGGCGGCTTCGATGTCGATGACCTTCTGCGCCAGAGCCTCGGTGGCCGACAGGCTCGCGGCGGTACGCACGGCGGACTCGGCCCATTCGGCATTGCGATTGCGCAGTTCCGCCAGCCCGCGAATGTAGGCGACGGCATCGTTCACCATCTTGTGCTCCATGGCACTGCCGGAGGACCGGAGCTGCTGCTCCGCATCCGGCTTGGACTCGCCCGGCCTGGAGTCGTCGGGCTTGGGTTCTTGCGGCGCCGGCATGGACGCCGCGCCGATCTGGACAGGTGTCGCCGCACCGAGATTGGTGGCTGGCGCCATGGCCGCAACGTGGCTCGCATACAGCAGGTAAGTGCCGGCGCTCGCGGCGCGGGCGCCGGACGGCGCGACGTAAATCGCTACTGGAACCGGCGACGCCAGAATCGCCCGGATCATGTCGCGCATGGCGGAGTCGAGCCCGCCGGGCGTGTCCAGTTGCACGATGACTACATGGACATTGCGTTCGGTTGCCTGCTGGAGCGTTCGCAGAAAGAAGTCGCTCGTGGCCGGACCGATCGCGTCCCGGATCTCCATCAACAAGGCGATTGGTGACTGATTTGCTCGCGCAGTCGGTTGCTGCTCGCTTGCCGCGAACGCGGTAAACGCGAGCAATGCGGCGAGCAAGTACATCCATCGTTGCGTGCGCGGAGCGCTCACACACCCTCCAGCAAGAAGTCACATTGGCCGCAGCCCCGCTCGATACTAAGCCACGCTGGACCAGAGTCGGGTGAGTATGAATCGCAGTGCGGACCGCGCCGGCCCCCGAGCGGCGGGATCGGCCGGATTGGAGAACCTTCGCCGTAATCGAAGACATGCCAGGCGCGCGCTGCGGATGACGGGCGCAGCGCGACCCGTCAGAATGCCCGCCCATGTCCACCGTCGCCCTCTGGATTCTCGCGCTGCTGCTGATGCTGGTCGGCGTGCTCGGCATCGTGCTGCCGGCACTGCCGGGAATCCCTCTGATGTATGCCGGCATGGTGGTGGCGGCGGCCATCGACGATTTTCAGCGCATCGGCTGGGTCACGCTGTCGGTGCTGGGATTCTTCACGCTGCTGTCCGTCATCATCGAGTTCGCCGCGTCCGCGCTCGGCGCCAGACAGTTCGGAGCCAGCCGGCGCGCCATCTGGGGCGCATTGCTCGGTACGGTGGTCGGACTGTTCTTCGGTGTGGCGGGATTGCTGCTCGGCCCTTTCGTCGGCGCGCTGATCGGCGAGCTGTCGGTGCATGGGCGCCTCGACCAGGCCGGGCGCGTCGGCATCGCCACCTGGATCGGGCTGATCTTCGGTACGCTCGTCAAGATCGCCATCGCCTGCGCCATGCTGGGTATCTTCGTGCTGGCGTACTTCATCGGCTGAGCGGCGCTTGGACAATCTCACCCACAGCCTGGTCGGCGTCCTGGTCGCCGACACTCTCGCAGAAATCACCCCCGCAACCCGCGACGGACTGCCGCCGCAACAGCGCCGCAATCTGTTCGTATCGCTGATGGTGGCCGGCAGCAACCTGCCGGACCTGGATTTCCTCGAGTCGGT
>JBDHQY010000027.1:0-11521 GCA_039807315.1 Steroidobacter sp.
ATCAACACCGTGCGCGGCAACGCCAACTGGATGCACGCCCGCGAAGCGCTGTTCCAGGCCGAGGCGTTCGGCGACGACATGCAGAAGATCCCACCCATCATCAATCCGAACGGCTCGGACTCGGCGATGTTCGACAACACGCTGGAACTGCTGGTGCTGGCCGGCCGCTCGCTGCCGCACGCCATGATGATGATGATTCCCGAGCCCTGGTCGAATCACCAGCACATGGACGACGCCAAGCGCGCCTTCTACCAGTACCACTCCTGCCTGATGGAGCCGTGGGACGGCCCGGCTGCGATCGCCTTCACCGACGGCAAGCAGATCGGCGCGCTGCTGGACCGCAACGGCCTGCGCCCGTCGCGCTACTACGTGACTCGCGACGACCTGGTCATCATGGCGTCCGAGGCCGGCGTGCTCGACATCCCGGCCGCGGACATCGTGCGCAAGGGCCGGCTGCAGCCGGGCCGCATGTTCCTGGTCGATACCGAACAGGGCCGCATCGTCGACGACGAGGAGATCAAGCGTGCCGTCACCACCGAGCGCCCGTATCGGCAATGGCTGCAAGATCATCAAGTCAATCTGAACGATCTTCCACCAGCACCCGAGGTTCCGCAGCCAGATCATGAAACGCTGCTTCAGCGTCAGATCGCCTTCGGCTATACCTTCGAGGACCAGCGCATCATTCTCGCGCCGATGGCTCAGAACGGGGTCGAGGCGGTGGGCTCGATGGGCAACGACACTCCGCTGGCGGTGCTCTCCAACAAGCCGCGCCTGCTCTACGACTACTTCAAGCAGCTGTTCGCGCAGGTGACCAACCCGCCGATCGACTGCATCCGCGAAGAGATCATCACCTCCGCCGAAACCCGGCTGGGCTCGGAAGGCAACCTGCTGAACCCGCAGCCGGCCGACTGCCGGCGGCTGGAAGTGAAATGGCCCATCCTCACCAACGACGAATTCGCCAAGGTGCGCCGCATGGACCTGCCGGGCCTGCGCGTCGGCGTGCTGCCCAGCCTGTTCCGCGTCACCCGCGGCGAGAAGGGCCTGGTGAAGTCGATGGAGGAGATCCGCCTGATGGCGCGACGCATGATCGAGGAAGAGGAAGTGAACGTCCTCATCCTGAGCGATCGCGGCGTCAATCGCGAGTTCGCGCCGATCCCGGCACTGCTCGCCGTGGCGGGGCTGCACCACTACCTGATCCGCGAAGGCCTGCGCACCCGCGTGAGCCTGGTTCTCGAAACCGGCGAAGCGCGCGAGGTGCACCACTTCGCGCTGCTGATCGGTTACGGCGTCAGCGCCATCAATCCCTACGTCGCCTTCGAGACCATCGACAGCATGATCCAGGCGCAGCGCCTGATCGGCATCGATCACAAGTCGGCCTGCAAGAACCTGGTCAAGGCCGCCACCAAGGGCGTGATCAAGGTCATGGCCAAGATGGGCATCTCCGCGATCCAGAGCTATCGCGGCGCGCAGGTGTTCGAGGCGGTGGGTCTGCGCCAGGACGTGATCGACGAATACTTCACCTGGACACCTTCGCGCATCGGCGGCATCGGCATGGACGTGATCGCGCAGGAAGTGCTGGTGCGCCATCGCGCCGCGTTCCCGGAACGCCGCATCGACGGCCACACGCTGCCGGTGGGCGGCCAGTACCAGTGGCGCTCCGACGGCGAGTTCCACCTGTTCAATCCCGAGTCCATCCATCGGCTGCAGAAGAGCGTCCGCACCGACAATTTCGCCGCCTTCAAGGAGTATTCGCGGCTCATCAACCAGCAGGCGACGCATCTTTGCACGCTGCGCGGACTGCTGGATTTCAAGGCCGGCGAGCCGGTGCCGCTCGAGGAAGTCGAGCCGGTCGCCAGCATCATGAAGCGCTTCAAGACCGGCGCCATGTCCTACGGCTCGATCAGCAAGGAAGCGCACGAGACGCTGGCGATCGCCATGAACCGCATCGGCGGCAAGAGCAACACCGGCGAAGGCGGCGAGGATCCGGCACGCTATCGGCCGCTGCCCAACGGCGACTCGAAGAACTCCGCCATCAAGCAGGTGGCCTCGGGCCGTTTCGGCGTGACCAGCGAATACCTGGTCAGCGCGCAGGAAATCCAGATCAAGATGGCGCAGGGCGCCAAGCCCGGCGAGGGCGGCCAGCTGCCCGGCGGCAAGGTCTATCCGCCGATCGCCAAGACGCGGCACACCACCGCGGGCGTCGGCCTGATCTCGCCGCCGCCGCATCACGACATCTATTCGATCGAGGACCTGGCCGAGCTGATCCACGATCTGAAGAACGCCAATCGCCGTGCCCGCATCAGCGTCAAGCTGGTGGCCGAGGTCGGCGTCGGCACGATCGCGGCCGGCGTGGCGAAAGCGCATGCCGACGTGGTGCTGGTCAGTGGCCACGACGGCGGCACCGGCGCTTCGCCGCAGACGTCCATCGTGAATGCCGGCCTGCCGTGGGAGCTGGGCCTCGCGGAAACGCACCAGACGCTGGTGATGAACGATCTGCGCAGCCGCATCAGGGTCGAAACCGACGGTCAGCTCAAGACTGGCCGTGACGTGGTCATCGCCGCCCTGCTCGGCGCCGAGGAGTTCGGCTTCGCGACCGCGCCGCTGGTCGCCACCGGCTGCATCATGATGCGCGTATGCCATCTGAACACCTGCCCGGCCGGCGTCGCGACCCAGGATCCGAAGCTGCGCGAGAAGTTCACCGGCAAGCCCGAGCACGTCGTCAACTTCATGCGCTTCATCGCGATGGAGATGCGCGAGCTGATGGCCCAGCTGGGTTTCCGCAGCATCGAGGAGATGGTCGGTCGCGTCGATCGCCTGGAAGCCCGCAAGGCCGTTGCCCACTGGAAGGCCAAGGGGCTGGATTTCAGCAACCTGCTGTACCAGCCGGACGCGGGCTCGGAAGTGGGCCGCTCCTGCCAGATGCAGCAGGATCACGGACTCGACAAGTCGCTCGATGTCACGCAGCTGCTGGACATCTGCCAACCGGCCATCGAGCGCGGCGAGCCGGTCAAAGCGGAACTGACCATTCGCAACGTCAATCGCGTGTTCGGCACCATCACCGGTAGCGAGGTCACGCGCAAATACGGCGCGGCCGGCTTGCCCGAAGACACGATCCAGATCGGCCTGCGAGGCTCGGCGGGCCAGAGCTTCGGCGCCTTCATTCCGCGCGGCATGACCTTCCGCCTCGAAGGCGACGCCAACGACTACGTCGGCAAGGGACTGTCGGGCGGCAAGCTGATCCTGTATCCGCCGGCCGGCTCGCCCTTCAAGTCGTGGGAGAACATCATCGTCGGCAACGTCGCGCTCTACGGCGCAACCAGCGGCGAGGCCTACATCAGCGGCATGGCCGGCGAGCGCTTCTGCGTACGCAACAGCGGCGCACATGCAGTGGTGGAAGCAGTTGGCGATCACGGTTGCGAGTACATGACCGGTGGCCGCGTGATCGTGCTCGGCTCGATCGGACGCAACTTCGGCGCCGGCATGTCCGGCGGCGTGGCTTACGTGCTGGATGAGCACGGCGACGCCAGCAGCAACATCAACAAGGACATGGTGGAAGTCGGCGGGCTCGAAGAGCCGGAAGAAACCGCCGCCGTGAAAGCCATGATCGAGCGGCACCTGCATTACACCGGCAGCGCGCGCGCCCGGCAGATTCTGGATGCGTGGGACAAGACGGTGCCGCGCTTCGTACGTGTCATGCCACGCGACTACAAACGAATGCTCGCTTGCATCTCGCGTGCGCACGAGCAGGGCCTCACCGGCGACGATGCCATCATGCAGGCGTTCGAGGAGAACGCCCGTGACCTGGCCCGCGTCGGCGGCAACTGACCGCAGTCGCTCGACGACACAGGCCCTCTGCCGCCCTCGCCCGACGCCGGGCGAGCGGCCGGCAGGGACAAGACGAGCCGCACCGAATCACGAAGCAAACAACATGGGCAAGCCAACTGGATTCATCGAATATCTGCGGGAACTCCCTGTCGACCGCACGCCGCAGGAGCGGGTTCGCGACTGGAAGGAATTTCATCACCACATGGAGGACAAGCGCCTGCGCAATCAGGCCGCGCGCTGCATGGATTGCGGCGTCCCGTTCTGTCACACCGGCAAGCTGATCAGCGGCGCGGCCGCCGGCTGCCCGGTCAACAACGTGATCCCGGAATGGAACGATCTCATCTACCGCGGGCTGTGGCACGAAGCGCTCGACCGCCTGCACATGACCAACAACTTTCCCGAGTTCACCGGCCGCGTGTGCCCGGCGCCGTGCGAAGGCTCGTGCGTTCTCGGCATCAACAATCCGCCGGTGACGATCAAGAACATCGAGAACTCGATCGTCGAGCGCGGCTGGGACGAAGGCTGGGTGCTGCCGGAAACGCCGCAAACACGCACCGGCAAGAAGGTCGCGGTGATCGGCTCCGGCCCGTCAGGCCTGGCGGCCGCCGCGCAGCTGAATCGCGCCGGCCACAGCGTCACCGTGCTGGAGCGCGCCGACCGGCCCGGCGGCTTGCTGATGTACGGCATTCCGAACATGAAGCTCGACAAGCGCGAAGTCGTCGAGCGACGCCTGAAATTGCTGGAGCAGGAGGGCATCAAGTTCATCTGCAACGCCAATGTCGGCGAGAACGTCGAAGCGCAGCTGCTGCGTCGCGATTTCGACGCCATCGTGATCTGCACCGGCGCCACGCAGCCGCGTGATCTGCCGGTGGACGGCCGCAATCTGCACGGCATCCATTTCGCCATGGACTATCTCACCGCCAGCACTCGGGCGCTGCTCAATGGCGGACCGGATTCGACCCCGATTCATGCGCGCAACAAGGACGTGATCGTGATCGGCGGCGGCGACACCGGCACCGACTGCGTCGGCACCGCCATGCGTCACGGCTGCAGCAGCGTGACCCAGATCGAGATCATGGCGCAGCCACCCATGGACCGCGCCGCCGACAATCCCTGGCCGGAATGGCCCAAGGTCTACAAGATGGATTACGGCCAGGAAGAAGCAGCCGCCAGGTTCGGCGCCGATCCGCGCACCTATCTCACGACCGTGAAGCGCTTCAACGGCGATGCCCAGGGTAACGTCAAGGAGCTGGTGACGGTGCAGATCCAGTGGCGCAAGAACGAGCAAGGCCAGTTCGCGCCGGCTGAAGTGCCGGGTTCGGAGAAGATCCATCCGGCGCAGCTGGTGCTGCTGGCGATGGGCTTTCTGGGCCCCGAGCAGATGCTGCTGAAGGATCTGGCGCTGGAAACCGATGCGCGCAGCAACGTGAAAGCCGAACACGGCCAGTTCGCCACCAGCATCAAGGGCGTGTTCGCCGCCGGCGATTGCCGGCGCGGCCAGAGCCTGGTGGTGTGGGCGATCAACGAAGGCCGCGGCGCCGCGCGCGAGTGCGATCGGTACCTGATGGGGACGACCGAGCTGCCATAGCAGCCGGCGGAATAACTGCGCAGGAACAAGCCGAACGGCATGACTCGCCGATTCGGCGAACGAATTACGAGCCGCGGTTTGCTCGTGGGCTCACTGATTCGTGCGAATCCCCGGCTGCGACGCTGGCAGATGCCAGCGCTTGATTTCGCGCCGCCATTCGCGAATCTCACGGCCGATATCGCTCTCTACCCGGGTCCCGGCAGAACCTCATCCACGCAGCGGTGCCGAAAACCAGCCCCAACACCAGCAGCAGCAGCAGTTCCGCAGCCACTTCCTCGATCCGGGCTCCCATCTGATTGAGCTTGACCATGACCTGCACACCGGGCGTGGACGGTACCAGTTGCGCGAGCCAGTCGAGCGGAGGTGGCATCGCCTGCAGCGGCCACGGCAAACCGCTCAGAAAAAAGACGGGCACCGAAGTGCCCGCCAATATCTGCATCGAACGCTCGCGCCGATCGAACAGACTGCCGAGCAGCAGCCCCAGCGCTGTCACCGCTCCGATGAACAGCGGCACCGCCACCAGCAAGCCGCCGAAATTGCCGCCACGCGGATAGTCCTGGAACCAGAACATGAAACCGTAATAGAAGAACGCGTTGACACAGCCGATGGCGAAGAACGCTGCGGCCATCCCCGCCAGGCCCGCGGTCGTGGTGCGCCAGGTACCGACCCGTCGACGCGCACCGACCAGCATCGCGATTCCGAACAGCAAGGTCTGCTGCAGAATGATCTCCGCTACCCCCGGCACCACGTAGCTGCCGTAACCGCCGGTCACATTGAACAGCGCACGCTCTTCGACGCGGATCGGCGGACCCTCGATCTTCAGCATTCCCGCGCGCTCCGCCACTGCTTCCTCCACGATTCCGCCAAGCGCCGCCGCAATCGCATTGCCGATGGCCTTGGCCCGCACCAGGTTCGCGGCCGACAGGAACAGAGCGATGCCACCAGGCTCGCCGCGCAGCACGCTGGCTTCCAGGTTCTTCGGGATCAAGATGATCCCATCCGCCTCGCGGCGTTCCACACGAGCACGCGCATCCGCGAAGCTGGTGGTCTGATCGATCAGCATCACCTCGCGCGTCGCATCGGCTGCGCGCAGAACAGATCGGCTGATGCTGGTGCCATCCAGATCGACAGCGATCACGGCCAGGTCTCGCGCGGCTTGTTGCGTATAGGCGAGTGGGTAGTAGAAACCGTACAGCAATACCGAAAGCACCATCGTGCTCAGCAACGAGCGATCCGAGAAGACATCGCGCAGTGTGCCGGTGAACGACGTCCGGAAGCTCATCGCGAACGTACCCGGCGCAGCAACAGACCACAGGCGGCCAACGCCAGCAAGGTCATCAGCGCCAGCTCGGCCGCCCACACCAGGGATGTCGACCACGGCGAGCCGACGAACATCTGCTCCAGCTGCAGTCGTAGATACGCCGAGAAAGGCAGCACGTGGCTCCAGACCTGCGTGAACAGCGGCGCGCCATGAATCGGCAAGGTGCCGTTGGAAAAGGCAATCGCCGAGCCGGCGTACACCGCGCCGGCTGAATAGGCCACGTTCACGTCGCGCGTGACGGCGACCAGCAAGGCACCGATGGCCGCCGTCGTCGTATAGAGCAGGAACTGACCCAGCATCAACAACGTGAAACTGCCGACCACCGACCAGCCACGCACACCACTGAGCCATACCACCCAGACGAACCCCCAAAATGTGTACGCCAGCACGTACGGTGCAAGCGTACCGACAAGACTGCCCAGCCCCGCCCCGGCGGGGTCGCTCATGACGCGGCCGGCAGCCGCGATCGCCGCGCAGGTCAGAAGCAGGTGCAGTACGCCCGGATCGATCAGACTTTCGAGAAACCATTCGAAGCTGGCGGCGGGATTGAAGAGCAACTGCACCTGGACTTTCGGCAGACTGAGGTGCACCTCGGGCAATCCGCGGCTACGCGCCGCTGCGGCTACATGTTTGGCGATGACCGTTTTCGCCGCTGTGTCGATGGCACCTGCGGCGGTCGAACCCAGCGTCAGGAACGAGGCGTTGTAGTACACCGGCAAAGCACTGCGGCCGCCTTTGCGGATCGCAACATCCGCCTTCGACGGTACGTAAAGCACTGCCCACACACGACCGGCACGCAGCAACGGCCAAGCGCTTTCAAGATCGGCCAGACGCGCTGCGATGCGTACCTCGGCCGTGGCATCGACGGCACGGATCAGCTCGCGGCTGAATGACGAATTGTCCTGATCGACGACGGCGACCGGCAGCTCGTGCAAGGCGCCCTGCAGAAACAAGCAGGCAATGAGCGCCAGCAGCGCCGGCGGCATGACCAGCACCAGTGCACGGTCCCAGCGGTCGCGCCGCAAATGCACCAGCTCGTCGAGAAAAGCGCTCGAGAACGCGGCGCGCATCGGCTACTGCGGCCAGTCGAACAGCACGCTCATGCCCGGCCGCAAACCCTCGACGGCAGTCTGTGGCCGGGCGCGCACCTCGAAGCTGCGGATGTCGTATCCTTTCGATTGCCGGGTTGCACGCCAAGTGGCGAAATCTCCCTGCGGACTGATGTAGTCGACACTGAACGCGACTTCGCGGCCATCCAGCGCCGGCACCACACCGCGCAGCACCTGCCCGAGCTTCAGACCGTGAAACCGATCCTCGCGCACATTGATGACGGCCCAGACGTGGTGCAGATCGACCAAGGTGTAAATGGGCACGCCCGGCGCAACCAGCTCGCCCTCGTTCGCCAGCCGCTTGCTCACCTCGCCGGCCACCGGTGCCACCAGCTGGGTTTCCGATTGAAGCGACTGAGCTTCTGTCATCGCCGCCTTGGCGACCTGCACCTGCGCGTCGGCCACAGCCTTCTCCTCGGGCCGCAATCCACGCTCGGCTTTCAGGTACTGCTGGCGTGCGGCTTCCGCCTGCGCCGTTGTCGAAAGCTTCAATGCCAGCACTTCATCACGCCGCTGCTCGGAAATGACTCCGGCACGGAACAGGTTGTCGGCACGCTCGAAACTCTTCTGCGACAGCTCCGCCGCGGCCCGCGCCGCCATCCAGACGGAGCGGATCGACTCCAGATCCTCAGCCCGTGCACCGGTCTGGACCATGGATCGCGTCGCCTCGGCACCCTGCAGCAGGCCTTGCGCCTGTGCCTGCTTCGCGGCGAGCTCCGGACTGGCCAGCGTCACCAGCGGCTGACCCGCCTGCACCGCCTCGCCTTCGCGCACCAGCAGCCGTTCGACACGGCTCGGCAGCTTGGTGGCCACGTTGATCTGCTCGGTATCGATCATGCCCTGCAACGGCGTCGGCACAGTCCGATAGGCGAGCCACAGGCCGATCAGCACCACCAAGCCAAGGACGACCGCGGACGCCAGCAATGCCCGGCGTCGCGACGCTGGCACCCGTTCCAGCGCGCTCACTCGGAGAGCCTCCGATCAGCCGAGCGGATATAGTCGCCATAGCGGTGCATCTGCCCACTCGCATTCATCAACGCCGCCAGCGCCAGATCGTACTCGTAAGCAGCTGCGGCGCGCTGCGTCTCGGCCAGACCGACCGTATTGCGCGCGTCGATCAGGTCGCTCGCGGTCGCCTCGCCTTCCTTGAAGGAAATTTCTTCAACCCGCAAATTTTCCCGGGCGGCATCGACGCTGCTCTGCAGAAGATGGAACTGCCGTCGCGCAATTTCGGTCGCCCGATAGGCGTTCGTGACCGCCTGCCGTATCTCCACACGTGCTTCGCGTGCGGCGTTCTGAGCCGCCTGAGTTCGCGCGCGGGCCGCTGCCAGCTGATCGCGGCGATCCACGTTCGAGAGCAATGAGTAATGCACCCCAACGCCGAAGATCCAATCGGGTTCGATCAGCAGCTCATCGTCGCGGTTCAGGTTGTAAGCACCGAAAGCGTAGAACTGCGGCTTGAAGCGCGCTTTCGCCAGCTTCGTGCCGGCCTGGGCAAGCTTTTCTCCTGCATCCGCCTGCCGCAGCATCGGGTGATCCGCCATTGCGCCGTCGACGAATTCTTCGAGCGGCGGCAGGACCGCGGAGTTGACGAACAGCGGCGTGCGCGGGTCGATGGGTTGTTCCGATCGCAACAGAAGCGTGAGCGCATCGGTGGCCATTCGGTACTCTCCTTCGGCGCGCTCGAAGGCACGTTGTGCCGTGTCGCGCGCCACGGCGACCTGTAGCCGGCGCGAATAGCTGAGCACACCTTGCTGCTCCATCTGCAGGGCATTGCTCAGATGCCGGTCGAAACCATCGCGGGTATCGCGGGCGATCTTCATGGAATGCGCCGCGAGCTGCTGGCCGAAGTACGCCTGCACCAGCCGCAAGCTCAAGAGGTCGCGGGTGACGGCCGACTGCGCGGCGGCAATCTCGGCACCGGCCTTCGCGCCCGCCTGTGCCGCCGGAATCGCGCCGCCCGTGTACAGAGGCTGGATCGCGGTGACGGTCGGATGAAACAGCGAGCGATCATTCCGCAACGTCACCGATGCAGGAATACCCGCGAGCAATCCCGGAATCGACTGCTCCAGCCGCCCGGCAATCTGGTCGGTCAGTGCCGCGGGCAGGTCCGGCAGCATTCCAGGCAAACCGGCAATGAACCGATCCGCGGCACCGCTTACCTGTGCCCGCGCCGGATCCAGCGACAGCTCCAGCGTCTTCTGATAGCGCAGCCATTGCGCATCGAGGCTGATGAAAGGCCGCCGCAATGCGCCGGTGGCCGCCAGGTCGCTTTCGCTCGCGCGCAGATTGGCCTCGGCAGCGCCAAGCGCGTCGGACAGAGCCATAAGCCGTTGCCGGGCCTCTTCGAACGTCAGGCTTTCCGGGGACGGCGCGGCATCGGCAGGCACAACGCTGCTCGACGCCACCGCGACTGCTACCGCCGCGAATATCCGTACTGCCATGAACCCCATCAGCAGACCCGTGCGCAATGCCGCTCCCGTGTCCATATCTAAGGCATGAAGAGGCACCGCGATATCCGCACTCTCCGCGTCGTCCCGGCTGGCAACAAGCCGCAGACGATGCAGTTCATGCGATCGGCGGGGCAGCCACCCATGCCCGGGCGTCTATTCTCTGGTGCCGACGCCCCGATACAGCAGCCACACGCACGCCGCATACAGCACCACAGCCGAACCGATCATGATGGTGTAGGCCAGACCCACGTTCACGTCCGATACGCCGAGAAAGCCGAAGCGGAACGCGTTCACCATGTACAGGATCGGATTGGCGTGCGACACGCTCTGGGCCCATTCGGGCAGCAGCTTGATGGTGTAGAACACGCCGCCCAGGTAGGTGAGCGGCGTCAGCACGAAGGTCGGAATGAAGGTGATCTGGTCGAAATTCTTGGCGAAGATCGCGTTGATCATGCCGGCGAGCGCAAACACCACCGAGCTCAGCAGCACCGCCGAGAGCACGACCGGCAGGCTGTGGATGTGCAGCCGGGTGAAGACCAGCGTGATGACCGTAACCACTGCGCCGACGATGATGCCGCGCGCGATACCGCCGACCACGTAGCCGGCCACGATCAGCCAGTGCGATAGCGGCGACACCAGCAGCTCCTCGATGTGCTTGCCGAACTTGGCGCCGAAGAACGAGGACACCACGTTGCCGTAGGAATTGGTGATCACCGACATCATGATCAGTCCGGGCGCGATGTACTGGATATAAGTGTAGCCGCCCATGTCGCCGATGCGCTGGCCGATCAGGCTGCCGAAGATGATGAAGTACAGCGTCGCGGTGATCGCCGGCGGCACGATGGTCTGCGCCCAGATGCGGATGATGCGACTGAACTCGCGGATGATGATGGTGTTGACGCCGACGAGACTGGTTTTGACGAGCATGACTTGGCGCTGGCTGCGAAAACGTGGGGTGGGATCGGGGGAGCCGGCCGGTCAGCCGGCGGCGAGGGCCGGCGGCGGATCGTCTTTCTGATTCACCAGCCGTACGAACAGCTCTTCCAGCCGGTTGGTCTTGTTGCGCATCGACAGCACGTCCAGCCCCTGGGCGGAAAGGTGCGAGAAGATGTCGTTCAGGCTCTGCTCCTTCGAGACTTCGATCTCCAGCGTGTGATCGTCCAGCAGAGTCACCTGGTAGCCCGGCAGCGGCGGCGCGCTGCCGAGCGGATCGCGCAGATTGAAC
>JBDHQY010000028.1:0-11289 GCA_039807315.1 Steroidobacter sp.
GTCGGCATCAAGGAGGTCGCCGAGAAGATCTGGCTCGTGACCTTCATGCACTACGACTTGGGGTTCTTCGATCAGGAGGCAATCCGCGTGGAATGCGCGCAGAATCCGTTCGAGACACAGGTGTTACCCATGTCTCCGGAATAAACCGTTACCCATGTGTCCAGAATGGACCTAGCGGGGAATGGCGCGCCCGAGAGGATTCGAACCTCTGACCCCTGCCTTCGGAGGGCAGTACTCTATCCAGCTGAGCTACGGGCGCGTGGGTGGGGATGCGGGGGCGAGATATTACGGGCGCCCCGCCCGAAGGTAAACGCCGATGAGCCCGGCCGTGCCGGCCTTCCGGCCATGCCGGGGATGGCTCCCAGCGCCCGCGCCCTGCGTCTGGTTTGGAGCACCCGCAGCGGATCGCTATACTTGCGCGCCTCTTTGAAGGGTCATTTTCAGCCTGGAGCCGACGTGAGCGCTGCGCACGACAAGAAGTTTTTCAATATTTTCTCGATTGTTCTCGGCATTTTGATGCTGATTGCGGCCAGCATTTATGCGCTCTCGCGGGTGGTTGCCGACAATACCCAGGTGCCGCAGGTCCAGGCCGATCCGGCCATGCGGGCCGCCATCATCGAAAGAATCGCCCCGGTGGCCAAGCTGGCGGTCGCCGGCCAGGACAATTCCGCGCTCGCGCCCGTCAAGCCTGCGGCTCCGGTCCCGGTCGCCGAGCTGGCTGGCGACCAGGTCTACAACATGGCCTGCGTGGCCTGCCACGGCGCCGGGGTCGCCGGTGCGCCCAAGTTCGGCGACAAGGCCGCCTGGGCTCCACGTCTGGCCAAGGGCGTCGATACGCTGCACAAGCACGCCATCGAAGGCTTCCAGGGCCAGGCGGGCCTGATGCCGCCCAAGGGCGGCCGGATCGACCTGTCGGACAAGTCGGTCATGAACGCCGTCGACTACATGATGGCGGGCGGCAAGTAATATCCCCTCAGACGGATCCGGCCGCCTTGCGGCGGCCGGACCGTAGCCTCGGCCCAGACCTCTCCGCACTGAATTCCCACCCTTCCGAATCGCCCCCGGCAGTCCGCCGAGAGGCCGTTTCATCGACTAGCCCGCCCCGTTCAGCCGCCCGCGGTCCAGCCGGCGCAGGGCGATTGCCTCGCTGACGTGCCCGGGCGCGATGCTGTCGGCCGCAGCCAGATCGGCGATGGTCAGCGCCACTTTCAGGATTCGATGATGAGCGCGAGCCGACAGACCCAGGGTTGTCGCCGCGCGCTCCAGCAATGCCATGCCCTGCCGCGTCACTCGGCAGTGCTGCTCGATGCCGCGATTGGTCAGCCTGGCATTGGTACACCCCTGCCGCGTATTCTGCCGCTCCCTGGCGCGAAGTACGCGCTCAGCGACGATCGATGTCGACTCATCTTCGCTGGTTTTCGCACGCAGCGCCTCGATCGGCACACGCGGCACCTCCACGTGCATGTCGAGCCGATCGAGCAGCGGGCCCGACAAGCGCGCTCGATAACGCTCTATTCTTTCCATCGAGCATTTGCACCGCCCTTGCGGGTCCCCCAAATAACCGCACGGGCACGGATTCATCGCCGCGATCAGCTGAAAGTTCGCGGGAAACTCCGCCTGCCGTGCTGCGCGCGAGACGGTAATGACGCCGGTCTCGAGCGGCTCGCGCAGCACTTCGAGCACGCGGCGTCCGAACTCGGGCAGCTCATCGAGAAACAACACGCCGTGATGCGCAAGAGATACTTCTCCCGGGCGCGGATGTTGGCCGCCGCCGACCAGCGCCACCGCCGATGCCGTGTGATGCGGGCTGCGAAACGGGCGTATGCGCCACTCGTTCAGCTTGATGTACGCACCGCTCACGCTGCGAACTGCCGCAGCCTCCAACGCTTCCGCTTCGCTCATCGGTGGCAGCAATCCAGGCAGTCGCTGCGCGAGCATGCTCTTGCCGGTTCCCGGCGGGCCGATCAGCAACAAGCTGTGCTGCCCCGCTGCAGCGATCTCCAGTGCGCGCCGCGCCAGTGGCTGGCCACGCACGTCACTTAGATCCAGATTGTTTACGGATTCCGGTGCGAGCGTGGCACCGTGCGCGAAGGACAATCTCGCCGCCCCCGTCGCATGCGCGGCGACATCGAGCAGGTGATTTGCCTTTGCAACACAGCAGCGCGTGACGAGTCCTGCTTCACCCACGTTCGCTAGCGGCACGATCATCGCGTGCTCGGCACGCGAAGCAGCCAACGCTGCCAGCAGCGCGCCTCTGACAGGCTGCAACTCGCCGCTCAAGGAAAGCTCCCCATAGAGCTCGCAGCGATCGAGGTTGGCACCGGGCAATTGCTCGGAGGCCAGCAGGATGCCGAGCGCGATGGGCAGATCGAAGCGTCCGCCTTCCTTGGGCAGGTCGGCGGGAGAAAGATTGACGGTGATGCGGCCCGACGGCCATTCGAAATTGCAGTTGACCACCGCGGCGCGCACGCGATCCTTGCTCTCCTTCACCACCGCTTCCGGCAGGCCGACGATGGCGAACGCCGGCAAGCCGCTGCCGACATCCACTTCCACCCGCACCAGCGGTGCCTCCATGCCGTGCTGCGCGCGGCTCAGAACCGTCGCCATCGCCATTCCCTGGCTCCTTGGACCTGCAGTCCTGCTTGCGCCTGTGCGCTCTCTCGCGACCAAGCGGCCGTCGTGGCCGCTCTGCAAGCGGCGCCATCCCTGGGCTTTCGGCTCGAGCGAGTGCGCGCGCTAGCGAATCGGGAGCGTCTTCGCAGACAACCGTGCGCGGCTACGAATACGCCGGTCTCCCGGGAATGCTATTGAGCTCGCGGATGCGACTCTTCCGCCGTGTTCCTCGCCGCACCGCTTTCGAAAGCCGCGAGCCTCGCTTCCAGCGCTTCGAGCTTCTCGCGCGTGCGACGCAACACTCCGGCCTGAACATCGAACTCCTGCCGGGTCACCAGATCGAGTTTCGCCAGGCCCGCCTGCAGCACCGCCTTGAAGTTCGCTTCCAGGTCGCGCCGCACGGCAATGAGGCTTTCCGGGACCGTGCCCACCAGGCGGCGCGCCAGGTCGTCGATGAATCTGGGATCCATGGTCACTCGTCTCGTACCGAAGAATTCTGCCCGTGCGCGACTGTAGAGACCGCACCAGTGCAAGGCAAGCCGCTCGACCGCGAGCGTCGCAGCGACGCGAATGCTCCGTCGTGAGGCAGCACTGAAAAACCCGCGCACCAACGCGGGGCGTTGCGCGCCGTACGTGCCGTACGAATGCCCATTCTGCGCCGCTGATCGCGTGGCACAGAAAGTGCACTTCCGAGGCACGCGAGACCGACGACTCACCGCAACATCGAGCGCCGGCCCGCGCCCGCAAACCTCGGAGCCGCCGTGCGATGAAGCTGATCACCGCGATCATCAAGCCATTCAAGCTGGATGACGTCCGCCAGGCCGTTGCGGATATCGGCGTGCAAGGCATCACGGTCACGGAAGTCCAGGGGTTCGGCCGCCAGCGCGGCCACACCGAGCTGTATCGCGGCGCCGAGTACCGCGTCGACTTCCTGCCCAAGACCAAGATCGAGCTGGCGGTGGACGACTCGATCGCCGAACAGGTGGTCGAGGCGATCGCCAATGTGGCGCGCACCGGCAAGATCGGCGACGGCAAGATTTTCGTGCTCGGTCTCGAGCAGGCGGTGCGCATCCGCACCGGCGAAAGCGGCGTCGAGGCGATCTAGTGGCTCGCAAATATCCATCCTGCAGGAGAACGACAGTGAAAAAACCCTGGTCAACGGGCCGATTGCTCACTTGCCTATGCAGCGCCGCGCTGATCGCGCTGCTGCTCAGCGCCGCGCAGCCGGCCTCGGCTCAGGCAGTCGCGCAACCCGCTGCAACGGCGTCCGAAGTCGCGGCCGCCGCGGCCGTCATCGAATCGGCAGCACCGGTCTACGACAAGGGCGACATCTCCTGGATGATGGTGAGCACGCTGCTGGTCATCCTCATGGCGCTGCCCGGCCTGGCGCTGTTCTACGGCGGCATGGTGCGCTCGAAGAACATCCTGTCGGTGTCCATGCAGATCTTCGTCACCTTCAGCCTGCTGGCAGTGCTGTACGCGATCTACGGCTACAGCATCGCGTTCACCTCGGGCAACGCGTTCTTCGGCGGCTTCGACCGCTTGTTCCTGAAGGGCATGCTGGACGCCGCCGGCAACCTGGTTCCCGCCGCCACTTTCAGCAAGGGCATCTACATTCCCGAGTACCTGTACGCGGCATTCCAGATGACGTTCGCGTGCATCACTCCTTGCCTGATCGTCGGCGCATTCGCGGAGCGCATGAAATTCTCCGCCGTCATCGCGTTCATGGTGGTTTGGTTCACGTTCGCCTATCTGCCGATCGCGCACATGGTCTGGTTCTGGCCCGGACCGGATGCTTACACCACGGCAGAAGCAGGTGCCGCGGCCACGGCGAGCGCGGGATTCATCTTCCAGAAGGGCGCGCTCGATTTCGCGGGCGGCACCGTGGTTCACATCAACGCCGGCATCGCCGGCCTGATCGGTTGCCTGCTCGTGGGCAAGCGCAAAGGCTATGGCACCATCGCCATGGCGCCGCACAACGTGCCGTTCATCATGATCGGTGCGGCGCTGCTGTGGGTGGGCTGGTTCGGCTTCAACGTCGGCTCGAACCTCGAATCGAACGCCTTCGCCGCACAGGTGTTCCTGAATACCTTCGTGGCCACCGCGGCAGCCGTGGTCTCGTGGACCTTCGGTGAATGGATCTTCCGCGGCACGCCGACGATGCTGGGCGCAGCGTCCGGGGCGGTGGTGGGGCTCGTGGCCATCACGCCGGCCTGCGGCTGGGTCGGCCCGATGGGCGCCATCGTCATGGGACTGCTGGCCGGCTTGGTCTGCCTGTTCGCGGTCACCAAGCTCAAGACGGCGCTCGGCTACGATGACTCGCTGGACGTGTTCGGGGTGCATTGCGTGGGCGGCATCCTCGGCGCCCTGCTGACCGGCGTGTTCAACAATCCCGCCCTGGGCGGCACCGGAACCTATGACTATGTCACCGAAACCTGGGGCTATGCCGGCACCGGCGCGGCACTGCTCTCGCAGCTGTGGGGCGTCGGCGTCACCATCGTCTGGTGCAGCGTGGTCTCGCTGATCGCCTACAAGCTCATCGACCTGACCATCGGCCTGCGCGTCGACGACGAGACGGAAACCGAGGGGCTCGACACCGCCGAGCACGGCGAGCGCGGCTACAGCTTCTGAGGTTTCCTCGAGATCCGAGAACCGGAACGGGCGCCGACCGCGCCCGTTCCTTTTTTCCCGGCAGACAGAGCGTGACGCACTGCTCAATCCGCAGCCCTGCCGGGGACTGTCTTAATCCGGTCCAGCAACCTTCCTGCTACACTCCAAGCGGCTCGGACAGCCTCCGGGTGACTGGCGCAAGTCTCTGGAGTTCCTAGTGAAACTGATCACCGCGATCGTCAAGCCCTTCAAGGTGGACGAGGTGCGCGAAGCGCTCTCGGAAGCCGGGGTGGCGGGTGTGACGGTCACCGAGGTGAAGGGTTTCGGCCGCCAGCGCGGTCACACCGAGCTGTACCGCGGCGCGGAGTACGCGGTGGATTTCCTGCCCAAGTGCAAGATCGAGATCGCGGTCGACGACGATCAGGCCGAGCGCGTCGTCGAAACCATCGCCGCCGTGGCCCGTACCGGCAAGATCGGCGACGGCAAGATCTTCGTTGCCGCACTCGGGCACGCGGTGCGCATTCGCACCGGCGAGACGGATTCACGCGCCATTTGAGAGCTCATCTGGATTCGGATCGGGAGTAGCCATGCTGCGAAGCTCATTGACGATCGCCTTCACCGTCCTGGCACTGGTCGCCGGCAGCGCCAGCGCCGACGTCTACAAGTTCACGGACGAGCGCGGCAACGTGCTCTACACCGACAAGCCCGCCACGCTGCCGGCCGAACGCCTGAACATACAATCGAACAAAACGGACGTCGTCGCCGTCCAGGCCCGCCAGGAAGCGGAAATGAAGCGCATGGAGGAGACGGAACACACCCGCCAGCAAAGCAGCGCGCAGCAGACCGACCAGAAAGCCGCGGCGGAACTGACTGCCAAGGACAAGGCCGAGCGCTGCACCCGGGCGCGTGAACGCTACGACAGCTACATGAATTCCCAGCGCCTGTATCAGACGGACCAGAACGGCGAGCGCCGCTACCTGAACGATGACGAGCTCGACGCAGCGCGCAATGCCGCAAAAGTGTCGATGGAAGAACTGTGCAAGTAAGCCGCCGACGGAATCGGGCGGGCGCTGCCGCCCGCTGGCTCCAGGGCGGCTGAAAAAGCCAGGCGCGAATACGTACAATCGTCCTCCCCGGCCGGTTCGGGCTCGTTGAATCGTGCAATCAGGCGCTCATTGAGATGACCAGTCCCTCTTCTGCTCCCGCCCGCGTCGGCTTCGTCGGTTTGGGCGCCATGGGCGCCGGCATGGCGCGCAATCTTCACAAGCGGGGACTGCTGGCCGCGGTCTGGAACCGCACCAAGAGCAAAGCGCAGCTCATTGCGCAGGAAACGGGTTGCACGGTCGTCGACTCGACGGCCGAGCTCACGCCGCTGTGCGATGCCATCGTGATCTGCGTCTCCGCCGATGCGGATGTCCTGAACGTCGTCGATTCGCTGCTGCCGACGATCCGCCGCGACACCATCGTCATCGACTGCTCCACCGTCAGCTCCGACACGGCACGCTCCGCGGCACATCGTCTGCGCGAGCACGGCGCGTACTTCCTCGACGCACCGGTGAGTGGCGGCGTCGAAGGTGCACGCGACGGCACGCTCGCCGTCATGGTCGGTGGCGATGCCGGCGCCTTCGAACGGGCGCGGCCGGTGCTCGAAGCGATGGGCCGCACGGTCACGCACTTCGGCGCAAGCGGTTCCGGTCAGGCGGCCAAAGCCACCAATCAGATCATGTGCGCCGGCGTGATCCAGGCGGTCGCCGAGGCCATGGCCTTCGCCAAATCGGAACAGCTGCCGCTCGACAAGCTGATCGAAACCCTGAGCAAGGGCGCGGGCTCGAGCTGGTACTTCGTCAATCGCGCACCGAATATCGTGCGCAACAGCTACCCGGCCGGCTTTCGTGTCCACCTGCATGAGAAAGATCTGAAGATCTGTCGCGACATGGCGGCGCGGCACGGGGTGCAGCTGCCGCTGATCGAAATGACGCTGGTGCATTACCGGCGCCTGATCGAGCAGGGCCACGGCGACGAGGACATCTCGACGCTGTTCCATCTCAAGGATGCGTTGTTCACCGCAGCGGCGGGCGAATCCAAGCGTCCGCCGGGCGACAGCTGACCGCCGTCGAGCGATGACCGCGAACGCCAGCGAAAGCCGCGGCTCCGACAGCGCTCCGCGGTTTTTTCTGCCTGACTTCTGCTCGGCGGGCGCGGTACTCGCGGTGGTGCTGATCAGCGAGATCGTGGCCATCATGTTCGCAATCGCGCGCCAGACCTTGCACGAGAATTTCTGGATCGACCTGGCGAGCTGCTCGCTGTTCCTGTTGTGGATCGGACTGACCTGCGCGGCAGTGCTGTGCCGTACGCGGCCATGGCTGCAACGGATGCCAGCGTCGCGCGCAGCCTCAATCGCGATCGCGCTGCTGGTTGTCACGGTCGGTGTCGTATCGGAGCTGGCGTTCCAGGTGGGCCGCTACTGGAGCCGCGGCTTCGTCGACTTGAGCTCGGTGTTCCCGATCGATCACAGCGGTTTTCTGCTGCGCAACCTAGCAGTCGGATTCATCGTCAGCGCGCTGGCGCTGCGCTATTTCTATGTCAGCGCGGAATGGAAGCGCAGCGTCGAGATGGAAGCACTGGCGCGCATTCGTGCACTGCAGGCACGCATCCGCCCGCATTTTCTCTTCAACAGCATGAACACGATCGCCTCGCTGACTCGCTCCAACGCCGCGCAGGCCGAGGAAGCGGTGGAGGATCTGGCGGACCTGTTTCGCGCCAGCCTGAACGAAGCGCGCTCGATGATTCCGCTCGCGGAGGAGCTCGACATCGCGCGCACTCACCAGCGCATCGAACAATTGCGGCTGGGAGATCGCCTGCGCGTGGAATGGGACGTCGAGGAGCTGCCGGCGCACGCCGTCGTACCAAGCCTGATCGTGCAACCGCTGCTGGAGAATGCGGTGTATCACGGCATCGAGATGCTGCCCGCCGGAGGCACCGTCACCATCACCGGCCGACTGGTCGATCGCCAGATCCAGATCGAGGTACGCAATCCGATTCCGCTGCAACGCGACTACGGCGAGCGCGAAGGCAACCGCATGGCGTTGGAGAACATCCGCCAGCGCCTGGAGCTGGCCTGGCCGCGCCGCGCGCATGTCGAAACCCGGCAGCACGAGGGCGAGTTTTCCGCCCGACTGATCTTCCCTTATGCTCCCGCGCATGAAGCTGCTGATAGTTGATGACGAGCCTCCGGCGCGCGACCGCCTGCGGCGCCTGATCGAAGAGATCGGCGATTACGAACAGATTGCCGAAGCGTCCAACGGCGAGGAGGCGCTGACCTGCTGCAGCGAGCTGCGGCCCGACGTGGTGCTGCTGGATGTGCGGATGCCGGGACTGTCCGGCATCGAGGTCGCGCGTCACATCGACTCGCTCGAAGATCCGCCCGCCGTCATTTTCACCACCGCCTACGATCAGTACGCGGTGGAAGCCTTCGAGACCGAAGCGGTGGGCTACCTGCTCAAGCCCGTACGCAAGGAAAAACTCGCCCATGCATTGCGGCATGCCTCGCGGATCTCGCCACAGCGTCTCGTCAAGGTCGCGCAGTCGGCACGGCTGGAGCATCGGCGCGAGCAGATCTGCGCGCGACTCGGTGAGCAGCTGCGACTGATTGCGTTGCCTGACATTTATTATTTTCTTGCCGACCAGAAGTACGTCACCGTGCGTCACACCGGCGGCGAAAGCCTGATCGATGAGCCGCTCAAGTCCCTGGCCAGCGAATTCGCCGCCGAGTTCGTGCGCATTCATCGCAACGCACTGGTGGCGGAAAGGCAGATCTCCGCAGTGGAGCGCACCGAGGACGGCAGGTACACCGTGCGCATCCGCGAGTGCGGCGACGTCCTGGAGGTGAGCCGCCGTCACGCGGCCGAGCTGTTGCGGCGGATTCGCGGCGAGTCCTGAACCGACGGCTGTTAAGGATGAGCCGCCGGCGAGCCCGGCACTCGATGCCGCCGCTCAGCGTTGCAGATACTGGCGGGCCAGCGGCAGAAAACGCATGACGCGCGAACCGGCGGTCAGCAGCACCATGCTGCGCCCGGCCCAGCGAAGCAAGCGACGGGGCCCGATCATGGCGAACACGCCGACCGCGCCGGCGATCAATACCGGCCGCGCGGCATAATGACGAACCACGTGCAGGGTTCGATCGATGCCGCCCAACCGCTCGTTGATCTCCCCCACCACTTCTGCCAGCTCCGCACGCTGCACGGCGCAATGCGCCCGCAGCGCCAGCCGGCGCTGCGCCAGCGACAAGGTGCGCTCGCTCATAGGCGCGCTCGCAGCTGATCGCGATCCTTGGCGAGCTCGCTCAACGTCGCATCCAGCATGGGTGGTTTCGCCTTCACTTTCTGCACCAGGATGAGCGCCGCCACCACGGCGATCAGCACGAAGGCTCCGGTCATGAGCAGCGCGGCAAGAATCCGGTGCGTGTCCCAGAACACGAAGATGACGGTGAGCGCACCCAGAAACAGCGCCATCATCGCCGCGAACAGGGCGACGAACGACCAGATCAGGAGCTGTCCGACCTGCTGCACCTCTTCCTGCAGCTCGGTGGTCAGCAGCTGCAAGCGCGTGTGCGTGATGCCGACCAGCGTCGCGACGAAATTGTTCAGCGACTGGAACAGCCCGGTGAGCGGCGCGGAAGCGTGCTGAGTGGAGCCTTCGTCCATAGTCCTGCGAGCCCGGCTCAGAGCAGGCTGATCAGCAGGCCCAGCACCAGGCCGATGCCGGCGGCGATGCCCACCGAGCGCCACGGATTGTCGCGGACGTATTCCTCGGTGGCGTCTGCAAGCTCACGGGCGCGCTTCAATGCTTCTTCCTCGGCTTGAGTCAGGCGCGCCTTGGCCTGCCGCAGCGAGTCCTCAGCGCGGGCGCGCGCTTCCTGGATCTTCTCGCCGGTTTGCGCCGAGGTGGCCTTCAACAGCGCCTCGGCGTCGTGCACCACCGCTTTCAGATCCGCCACCAGCTTGTCGGTCGTTACATCGCTCATGTCTTCTTCCTCTTCGTCTGGCATTGCATGCAGTACAAGCGCTTCGGCGCGGTGCAACCGCTACGTGCAGTTTCGGTTGCTGCGCGACAGGCACTGCGTGCGGCGAGTTCGGCGATGGTATGCCGGGCCCGCAACGCCGGGCAACTTCCGCAACGGCCCGCCGCCATCTCGGTTTACCGCAGGCGCCAGCGCCAAGTGATAGCATTGCGCGCGCTGCAAATTCGTCGCCCTCACCGGAGTGCCCATCATGGAGTCGTCGCCACCTGCGACAGTGCATCGCGACCGCTTCTACACGCGCGTGTTCGCACTGGCGACGTGCCTGGCTCTGGGCCTGGCGCTGTACAAGATCCTGACACCGTTTCTAGGTCCGCTGCTCTGGGCGATTTTCCTGGCATTCCTGCTGCATCCCCTGCACGTGCGACTCACCCGGCGGCTGCACAATCGTGCGCACTGGTCGGCGCTCGCGCTCACCGTGCTGACGCTCATCCTGTCCCTCGGACCCCTGACCGCCTTGAGCGCCACCTTCGCCGCCCAGGTCGGTGACCTGCTGGGCTATGTGCGCACCACGCTAGCGGATCCGACAACCTCGAACGTGCTGCATCTCACCAATGTTCCGTGGATACAGGCGGGACTGGAGCGGCTCGAGAGCCTGTTCGGCATCGACACCGCGCAGGTGCGCGGCTGGGTCGAGCAGGGCGCGAGCCAGCTGCTGCAATGGCTCGCTTCCCTGGGCAGCAAAGTGTTTCTGGGCGCGCTCGGCACGGCGGTCGGCTTCGTGCTGATGGTGTTCATGCTGTTCTTCTTCATCCGCGACGGCGACGAGATGTTCGCGATCGCCCGGGCGCTGATCCCGATGAACGAGGCGTACAAGGTGCGGCTGTTCGATCATCTGGGCGCGGTGACGCGCGCCATGGTGCTGGGCACCGGGTTGACGGCGTTGATCCAGGGCACCCTGGTCGGCATCGCCTTCCTGATCGTCGGTCTGCCCTCGCCGCTGGTGCTCGCCGTGATCGCGCTGCTGACTTCGCTGCTGCCTTTCGGCG